>JAGQUV010000057.1 GCA_020438295.1 Solirubrobacterales bacterium | reverse complement strand
CGTACTTGAACGTGTGCGGGCCACCGGCGTTGGTCGCGATGTTGCCGCCCAGGGTCGACTGCTCGCCCGCCCCCGGATCGGGCGGGAACATCAACCCGTTCTCGAGCGCGACCCGATGCACGGTCGAGGTCCGCACCCCGGCCTCGGCCTCCATCCGCCAGAGCCCCGGCTCGATCGACCGCACCGCGGCCAGCCGCTCGGTCGAGAGCACCACCCCGCCGTGCGGGACCGCGCCGGCGGCCAGGCCGGTCCCGCCGCCGCGGGCGACGACCGGCACGTCGTGCGAGTAGCACCAGCCGAGCACCGCCGCCACCTGGTCGGTCGATCCGGGCAGGGCGAGCAGGTCGGCGCTGCCCTCGACCCCCTGGCTGGCGGTCCCGTCGCTCAGCGCCACCCTGAGCTCGGGACCTTCGGTCACCACCTGCCCGGGGGACAGCAGGCCGGCCAGCTCGCGGGCCAGTGCGCCGCCGGCCGAGCCCGGCGCGGACGACCCCGCCGAGCCCCGCGTGGATGCCCCGGTCGCGTCCGGCCCGGCCGGCCCGGTTCCCGCTCCGGCCGTCCGGGCAGATCGATGTCCCGCTGATGAAGCCAAAAAACCCCGTTCCATCCCTCGCTGATTGTGTGTAACATGTTACCTACGAAGCCGAAAACTGCACGGCATCTTTCATCACAACCTTCGAGGAGAGGCGCAATATGTCGATGACCGGCGGCGAGCTGATCGCCGAATACCTGATCGCGGAGGAGGTGCCGTACGTATTCGGCATCCCCGGCCACGGCGACATGGCGATGTTCGACGCGTTCAAGGACCGCCAGGACCGGATCGAGATGATCGGCCCCCGCCACGAGCAGGCCGCCGCCCACATGGCTGACGCCTACTACCGCGCCTCGGGCCGGCCGCTGGCCACCATGACCTCGATCGGGCCGGGCTCGCTCAACACCGCGACCGGCCTGGCCACCGCGTTCGTCGACTCGATCCCGCTGATCTCGTTCACCGGCGGCCCGCAGACCTACATGCTGGGCCGCGGCGTGCTGCAGGAGCTCGAGCGCCGGCAGGACAACGTCTTCCCCGACATCCTCAACCCGATCACCAAACGCAACTGGGACGTCCAGCACGTCGACCTGATGGCCGACGTGCTGCCCCGGGCGTTCAACACGATGCTGTCCGGGAGGCCCGGCCCGGTCCACGTCGAGGTGCCGATGGACGTGCAGGCCGAGACCACCGAGCTGCCGCTGCCCGACCCGGCCGCCCGGAGGGCGATGTCGAACGCGGTCCGGCCCGACCCCGACGCGGTCGACGCCGCGGCGGCCCGGCTGCTCGAGGCCGAGCGCCCGGTGGTCCTGGCCGGCGGCGGCTGCCTGGAGGCGCAGGCGGCGGCCGAGCTGAAGGCGGTAGCCGAGTACCTCGACGCGGCGGTGGTGGTGACCATGATGGGCAAAGGGGTCTTCCCCGAAGACCACCCGCTGGCCGCCGAGCACACCGGTTCCAACGGCACCGCGGTCGGCAACCACATGACCCGCGAGGCCGACGTGATCCTGGCGGTCGGCACCCGGTTCGCCGAGCAGACCTCGTCGTCGTACATGGACGGGATGTCGTTCTCGGTGCCGCCGACCGAGATCGTCCACTTCGACATCGACCCGACCGAGATCGGCAAGAACTACCCGACCGCGGTCGGGGTGGTCGCCGACGCCAAGGCCGGGCTGACCGACCTGCTCGCTGCGCTCGAGGACAGAAACGGCGCCACCGGTTTCGAGCGCCCCGACTACCGGGCCGAGATCGCGACGATGCGCGAGCAGTGGCACGACACGCTGACCGGCCGCTGGACCGACAACCTCTCGCTCAGCCGCGTCCTCCACACCGCCCGCGAGGTGCTGCCGCGCGAGGCGATCGCGATCGCCTCGGCCGGACACCCCCAGATCCAGGCCTTCCAGGAGTTCCTCTCCTACGAGCCGCGGACCTGGCTCTCGCCGGGCGGCTACTCGACCATGGGCTACACGCTGCCGGCCGCGATCGGGGCCAAGCTGGCCCGACCGGACGTGCCGGTGGTCGGCTTCGCCGGTGACGGCGACCTCCAGCAGACGATCCAGGAGCTGGCGGTCGCGGCCGAGACCGGCGCCGCGGTGATCATCGCCTGCCTGAACAACACCGGCTGGATCTCGATCCGCGACTTCCAGCGCGGCATGTTCGGCGAGGACCGCGGCTTCTCGGTCGAGTTCCGCGCGCGCCGCGGCGACCAGCTGATGCCGGTCGACTTCTGCGAGATCGCCAGGGCGTTCAACTGCGGCGCCGAGAAGGTGACCGAGCCGGGCCAGGTGGCCGGCGCTTTCGAGCGGGCGATCGCGTCGGAAGGGCCCTGCCTGATCGAGTTCCAGCTCTCGGCCGCCCCGGCCGACACCGAGGGAGTCAACATCGGCCACTGGGACCTGCCCAAGCCGGCCTACCTGCCGTGACGAGGAGCGGCATGGGAGTGAACCCCGACGACCACAGCCAACCACCACGACCCCCCGACCGCCCGAGCGAAGGAGACAGATGACCCAGGACAGCCCCGACCGCGGCGCCGACCGCGACGCGCGTCAGCTCCGTCAGCAGTCCGACGAGCACGTGATCAAGTGCATGGGTGACGTCGACATGGGCCTGGTCGCCGGTGACGGGCTCAAGGTCACCGACGCCGACGGCAAGCAGTACATCGACGCGATCTCGGCCGAGTGGGTGCTCAACCTCGGCTTCCGCAACCCGGAGATCAAACAGGCGATCAACGACCAGCTCGACACGATCGACTACGTCTCGCCGGTCTTCGAGTCCGAGGCCCGGACCGAGCTGGCCAGGAAGCTGGCCGAGCTGGCGCCGGGCGAGCTGTCGAAGGTGCTGTACGGGCTGTCCGGGGCCGGCGCGGTCGAGGGCGCGATGCACCTGGCGATGCGGGCGACCGGCGGCTCCGACTTCGTCTGCCTCGACGCTGCGTTCCACGGCCGCACCTTCGCCACGATCGGGCTGACCTACGTCAACCCGGGCATGGTCGAGGGGGCCAACCAGGGGCTCGACCGCTACCTGCCCCGCCAGATGCGGATCCCCAACTACAACTGCTACCGCTGCCCGCTCGGGCTGGAGCGCGAGACCTGCGACCTGGCCTGCGCCGAAGCGATCGAGTGGGAGCTGGAGCGCGGCCACCTGAACGGCCCGGCCGGGGTGATCGTCGAGCCGTTCCAGGCCAACGGCGGCATGGTCCCGGCTCCGGACGGCTACCTGGAGCGGGCCCACGAGATCAGCCGGGCCCACCAGGTGCCGCTGATCGTCGACGAGGTCCAGGGTGCGCTCTGCCGCTGCGGGCCGATGTATGCGGTCCAGCGGACCGCGGTCGAGCCGGAGATGATCATCCTCGGCAAGGCGCTCGGCGGCGGCCTGCCGCTGTCGGCCACGATCACCACGCCCGAGTACTCGGCGCTGCTGCCGTGGGAGTACGGCTTCACCCAGGCCGGCAACCCGACCGCCTGTGCGGCCGGGCTGGCGATGATCGAGGTGATGCTGCGCGACGACCTGCCGGCCAACTCGGAGAAGATGGGCAACCTGCTGACCGACGGCCTGGCCGAGATCGAAAAGGACTCGAAGCTGATCGGCGACATCCGCGGCCAGGGCCTGATGGTCGGGGTGGAGCTGGTGCTCGACCGCGAGACCAAAGAGCCGGCGTTCGCCGAGACCGACGCGCTGATGGCCGCCTGCCTCGAGCACGGCCTGATGATCGGCAAGACCGGCCCGGTCTTCGGCTCGAACGGCAACGTGGTCAAGTTCAAGCCGGCGGTCAACGTGAGCGAGGACGAGATCGTCGAGATGACCGAGATCTTCGGCCGCGCGCTGGCCGAGGTCGAGGCGACGCTTTGAGTGCCGCCGGGCCGGCGGGCGCCGCCACCTCAGACGGCGCCGCCGACCGCGAGATCTCGTTCATCGCCGCGCTCGATTACGAGACCCGGCCGGCCGCCGAGGTCCGCGACTCGCTGCTCGGGGCCGGCTACGACTCGGTCGAGTGGACCATGGCCCACCTCGACGAGCTGCTCGCCCCGGCCTCGGCCCTGGCCTGCCAGCAGGACCTCGCCTCCGGTGGCGAGTCGGCGGTCGCGATCACGATCGAGGCGATCGCCAAGGCGGCGGCGGCCGGGATCGGGACGGTCAACGTGCTGACCGGGCCGAACCTGTGGGAACCGGGCCACCGGGCAGCCCACGACGAGACCGCCTGGAAGGTGGTGCTGAACGGACTCGAGCTGATCTGCGCGGCCGGCGAGCGCGAGGGGGTGAAGGTCGGGCTGGAGCCGTGCTGGGGCAACCTCGCCCACTCGGCCGAGACCGCCCAGCGGGTCTTCGAGGCGGTCCCGGTCTCGGTCACCTTCGACCCCAGCCACTTCGTGATGACCGGCGACCCGATCCCCGAGCTGGTCGAGCGCTGGGGCGAGCGCATCGTCCACTTCCACCTCAAAGACGCGTTCGGCCGCGAGGGGATCGACGGCGAGGACTTCATATTCTGCCTGCTGGGCGAGGGCGACGTGCCGTGGCCCGAGACTTTCGCCGCGCTGGACCGGGTCGGCTACGACGGACCGATGTCGGTCGAATTCGAGGCCTACCGCTACTACGAGCAGGTCCTCGGCTCCGACCCCGACGCGGCCGCGGTGCTGGCCATGGAACAGGTCAGGGCGCTGACCGGCAGGGAGGCCCGATGAAAGTCGCGCTGTGCGGCCTGGGCGAGATCGGCCACGTCCACCTCGACGCGATCCGCGACTGCGCGGCGGCCGAGCTGGTCGCGGTCAGCGACCTCGACGAGCACCTGGCCGAGCGGGCGGTCGCCGAAGACCGGGCCCCGGTCTACGACGACATCGACCAGATGCTGTCCGAGCAGGAGATCGACCTGCTCGACATCTGCCTCCCGCACAACCTCCACCTGCCGGTCGCGCTGGACGCGATCGGGGCCGGCTGCCACGTGCTGCTGGAAAAGCCGATGGCGATCGACCCGGCCAGCTGCGACCGGATCACCGCGGCCGCCCGGTCGAAAGGGGTCCGGGTCGCGGTCTCCCACAACCAGGCCTTCTTCCGGCCGCACGTCCGGCTCCACGAGATGATCGAGGCGGGCGAGCTGGGCGAGGTCCATTCGCTGTACGCGCGGCTCTGGATCGGCGGCAAGTATCGCGGCTGGCGCGAGGACCCCGACCAGTCCGGGGGAGGCCTGCTGATCGACGCCGGCGTGCACCGGATCTACACGATGCTGATGCTGGGCGGGCCGGTCTCGACCGTCTCGGCGGTGATGGACTCGCCCCGCTTCGAAGACTCGTTCGTGGTCACGCTCGGCTTCGCGTCCGGCGGGACCGGGGTGATCCAGGGCGCCTACCACGGACCGGAAGGGGTGTTCGACGATCGGATCGAGGTGTTCGGCTCGAAAGGGGTCGGCCAGGTCACCGGCTGCGAGGCCTTCTTCGAGGGGGACCTGCGCGACGTGCCGCAGCTGCGCTACCGGCTGGACGGCGAGTGGCGCGACGACCCGGCGACCGACACCTGGGACGCCTCGGTCGCCCGCTCGGTCGACTCGCTGATCACCGCGATCGCGGCCGGCGACGACCCGCCGGTCGGCCCCGCCGAGGGCCGGGCCGCGGTCGAGCTGATCCAGGCCGCCTACCGCTCGGCCGAGACCGGGGCGGTTGTCACCCTGACCGGGGAGCGGTCGTGACCGGGGCCGACCACAGCCTGAAAGAGCTGGAGGCAGAACCCAGCCTGACCGAGCGGGCCGGCAAGTCGATCCGCGAGGCGATCATCGACGGCCGGCTGACCCCCGGCTCGCTGCACTCGGTGCAGTCGCTGGCCGACGGGTTCAAGGTTTCGCGGACCCCGGTCCGGGAAGCGCTGATCGACCTCGCCTCCGACGGCATGGTCAGCTTCGAGCGGAACCGCGGGGTGCGGATCCTCGAGACCTCGGTGCACGACCTGGAGGAGATCCTGGCGATCCGGATCCTGCTCGAGGTCCCGGCCGCGTTCCGCGCCGCGACCCTGGCCACGCCCGAGGTCCTGACCGAGATCCGGGCCGAGCTCGAGCTGATGATCGCCGCCTCGGCCGAGGACGACGAGTCGACCACGATGTTCCACGACCGCCGCTTCCACGTCCTGATCAACCAGGCCTCGGGCAACAACCGGCTGGCCGAGTACGTCGACAAGCTGCGCGACCAGATCCTGACCCGCGGGGTCTCCACGGTCGGCCGCTCGCGGCCGCTGGCCGCGGTGGTCGAGCAGCACACCGCGATCCTCGCGCGGCTCGAGGCCCGCGACCCCGACGGGGCCGCGGCCGCGATGAAGCGCCACCTGACCAACACCGGCGCGCTGCTGCTCAAGCAGGAGGGCGGCCGCGACCTCGAGACCGGCCTCGGCTGGGACGAGCTGGTAGTAGGTTGAGCCGGTGAGCCCGGGCACGATCAGGAGTTTCAACCCGGCCGCGCCGGCCGAGCTGGTCGGCGAGGTCGAGGCGGCCGACCGGGCCGGCGCCACCGCCGCGCTCGACCGCGCGGTCACCGCCCAGGCCTCGTGGAAGCTCGACGCCCCCGGCCGCTCGGCCGCGCTGACCGCGCTCGGCGAGGCGGTCGCGGCCCGGGCCGACCGGTTCACCGAGCTGATGGTCAAAGAGGTCGGCAAGCCGCGGGCCGAGGCGGCCGGCGAGCTGCAGCGGGCGCTGGCCATCCTGCGCTACTACTCGCAGGTCGCGCTCGACCCGGACGGCGAGATCCTGCCCGGTTCGGTTCCCGGGGCCAGCGTGGTGGTCCGGCACGAGCCGCTCGGCGTGGTCTTGGCGATCTGCCCCTGGAACTTCCCGCTGGCGATCCCGCTCTGGAAGGCCGCCCCGGCTATGGCCTACGGCAACACGGTCCTGCTCAAGCCGGCCTCGGCCGCGGTCACCACCGCGGAGCTGTTGATCGAGTGCGCCGACGAGGCGCTGCCCGACGGCGTGCTGGCCTCGCTGCCGATGGCCGGTACCGAGGTCGACCAGCTGCTCGACGAGCCGGCGATCGCCGCGGTCACGTTCACCGGCTCGACCTGGGTCGGTACCGGCGTGGCCGAGCGGATGGCCCGCCGGGCGGCCCCGACCCAGGCCGAGATGGGCGGCCAGAACCCGGCCGTCGTGCTGGCCGACGCCAACCTCGACGCCGCCGCCGACGCGATCGTGGCCGGGGCGATGGGCTACTCGGGCCAGAAGTGCACGGCCACCCGCCGGGTGATCGCGGTGGCGGAGGTCGCAGAAGAGCTGTTCGGGAAGATCGCGGCCAGGGTGGACGGCCTCGAGGTCGGCGACCCGGCGACCGATTCGGTCACCGCCGGCCCGCTGATCAGCGACGACGCGGCCTCCGATTTCGACCGGGCGGTCGCCGACGCGCTCGAGGCCGGCGCGACCGAGCTGGCCCGGGCCACGCTCCCCGTCTCGACCGGGCCCGGCCCGGCCGGTCACTACGTCCGGCCGGCCTTCCTGCGCCAGGACGATCCCGGTGCCACGGTCAACCGCGAGGAGACCTTCGGGCCGCTGCTGACCGCGCTGTCGGTGGCCGATGATGAGGCGGCGGTCGAGGCCGCCAACGCGACCGACTACGGGCTGGTCGCCGCGGTCCACGGGCGCGACCTGGGCCGCGCGGTCGAGGTCGCCTCGCGGATCGAGTGCGGCCTGTTGCGCATCAACGCCCCCACCCCCGGGGTCGACTACTACGCCCCGTTCGGCGGCGAGAAGAACTCCAGCCACGGCCCGCGCGAACAGGGCCGCGCCGCCCGCGAGTTCTTCACCACCTCGCGCACCATGACCATCGTCCCCGCCCCGGACTAGCCGACCGCGACACCCCGGGAACCGCCGCCCCGGCCGATGCAGCCCGCGCCCGGTAGCGCTAGCGGCGGACCACCCTGAACGCCCGGCGGACCGCCTTCGAACTGCCGGCCCCGTTCTTGGCGGTCAGTACCGCCCGGTACTTGCCCGGCTTCAGCTTCTTCTTGCCGATCCGGCCGCTGAACCTGACCACCCGCTTGCCGGCCGCCTGGTCGTTGCGCTTCAGCTTGCCTCTGTTGACGAACCGGACGCACTTCTTCTTGCCGCGGTTCTTGTTGGTCTGCTTGCGGCACTTGCCGCGGACCTTGCGCCCCTTGGTCTTCTTCTGGTACTTGATGGTCAGGTCGGCCTCGACGTTCAGCCGGAACCTGTTCTTCGTGCCCTTCTTGACCTTGCGCTTCTTCTACGCCACCCTGGCGGTCTTCTTCTTGCCGACCGTGAACCGCTTCGGCTTGATCGAGACCTTGGTCAGCTTCGGCTTCTCGGCGGCCGGGGGTTCGACCACTGGGTTGCCGCGCGGATCGGAGCAGGTGCCCGAGACCACGAACATGTAGCCGGCCCGGACGTCGCTTGCATCACCGCTTGTCTCGTTGTGGCCGCGGCCGGCGAAGTGCAGGCACTGGCCGTTGTCGCTGATCGACGGCACGCCGGAGCCGTGCTCCGGTTCGCTCTCATCGAGGCCGAACGCGGGCGGCGCGCCGAGCGCCCCGGTGTCCATCTGCCGCGCGAACACCGCGTGGCGCGTGTTGCCGCCCAGCCCGGCGATCAGGTTGGTCGCCAGCGACTGGAACGCGATCACCGAACCGTCGGTGTTGAGGCTCGGCGACTGGCTGCGCCGGTCGGCGACCGCCCCGCCGGGCACCCGGCTGACCAGCGTGTTGTTGCCGCCGGCCAGCTCCCTCGAAACGATCTGGTCGACGAACGCCGGCCAGGGCGGCGTGCCGGGTGCGGCCGCGTCGTCGTTGGTCTCGAAAGCGACCACCTTGCCGTCGCCGCTGATCGCCGGAGACGTGCCGTCGTCGAGCTTCGCCCCGGCCAGGCCGGGCGCCCGCGAGGCGAGCAGAATGGTGTCGGTGGTCAGGTTTCTTACGTAGACGTCCTGGTCGATTATCGCGTCGGCCGGGTCCAGGTTGGCAGCCGTGCTCTCGAACACGACGACCGTGCCGTCGTCGCTCAGAAGCGCCTTGCGTGAGTCGCGGTCGCCGATCGCGCCGGCCATCCCGTTCGCCCGCGAGGCCAGGATCGTCTCACCCGACTCCAGATCCCTGACGTAGACCTGCTCGTCGGCCCCGCCGCCCTCGAGGTTGGCCGCGTCCGAGTTGAATGCGACCCGGGTCCCGTCGCCGCTGATCGCGGCATCGGAGCTGGATCCGGCCAGCCCGGTGACCGCGACCGCGCCGCCGGGCCCGTCGTCACGCGAGGCAAGGGTCGTCGTGTTGGCGGCGATGTCCCTGACGTAGGCGTCGCCGGCCGCGTTGGTGTCGGCCGGCACCAGGGCGCTGGTGGTGATGAATGAGACCCGGCTGCCGTCGGAGCTGATCGAAGCGCGCCGGCCGCCGGAACCGGCCGGCGCACCGGCTGCCCCGTCGGCCCTCGAGACCAGCACCACCTCGCCGGTCTCCAGGTCGCGCCGGAAGACATGGCCGGGGCCTGCGTCCGGGAACCGGCTGGAGTTGGAGCGGAAGACCACGTAGCGGCCGTCGCCGCTGACCGTGCGGGCGCCCTCCTGAGGCCCGTCGATCTCGGCCGCGGTCAGCAGGAACGGCGCGTTGCCCGGCGGCCTCGCGACCAGTCCCACCGGGCCTCCGGGCAAGGTCCGGCCGAAGATCCCGAAGACGTCGGGGTCGCTGTCCGGGGTGGCTCCCCGCTCGACCCAGCTGGCGAAGCTGCCGTCGCCGGCGATATCGCTCTGCACCGCGTACTCGTTCTTGGCCGAGGCCAGCGTGGTGGTCGCCGCGCCGAGGTCCCTCAGGTAGACCCCGTAGTAGTCGGCGCCGGCCCCGAGGTTGGTCGCATCGGAAGCGAACGTGATCAGCTGTCCGTCGTCGCTGATCGCCGCCGTGTGGGCCCGGCTGTTGGCGTTGGCACCGCCCCCGCCGGTGGCCCGGCTGACCAGCACCGACCCCACGGCCGTCAGCGAGCGGCGGTAGACGCTGGCGTCGGTGCTCGGATCGACCCCGCCGGCGGCGACGTCGGTCGCCCGGCTGGTATACGCGATCCGCACCTCGGCAGCCGCCCCGGGCGTCCCGGCGATCGCCGGCTCGCTGTTGTCGCCGTTGGAGCCGGTCATCGGGTTGCCCGAATTGGCGCTGACCAGGTAGTTGATCCCGGCCCCCATGTCGCGGGCGAAGATGTCGTCGCTGCCCCCGTTCGAGTTGGCGAAGCCGAGGATCAGGTCGGTCGAGCTGGTGCCGAACGCGACCCAGCGGCCGTCGCCGCTGATCGTCGGGTCGTCGGCGAAGCCGTTGCCCGGCGCGTTGACCAGGGTGGTGCGGGAGACCAGGTCGGTCGTCCCCGAAGAAAGGTTGCGGCGGTAGACGTCGATGTCGGCGTTGAGGTCGGTGCCGACTAGCCCGTCGTTGGTCGAGAACGCGATGTAGGCGCCGTTGCTGGACAGGTCGAACCTCTCGACCGGGGTCGTCGTGCCGGGGGTCGCCAGCGTGGTCGCGCCGCTGCCGACGTTGCGGACGTACACGTCGTCCTCGCCGTCGTTGTCGCTCGCGGCGAGCTTGGCCTTGGTCAGGAACGCGACCAGGTTGCCGTTGCCGCTGATCCTCGGGTCGTGGGAGGTGGCCGATGGCCCGGCCCCGCCTGCTCCGTTCGCCCGGCTGACCAGCTCGACCGCGCCGGTGGTCCGGTCCTTGCGGAAGATGTTCCCGACATCCGGGTGGGCGTCCGACGAGAGCGTGTTCGCGTCGGACGGGAACGCCACGTAGCGTCCGTTGCCGCTGATCGAGGCGGCCTCGGGATCACCGAAGCTGGAGCCGCTCTCGCCACCGGCCACGGCCCCGTCCGGCAGGTCCAGGTAG
>JAGQUV010000056.1 GCA_020438295.1 Solirubrobacterales bacterium | reverse complement strand
CTGGGAGACCCGCCAGACGTTGCGCACCTCGCCGATCGTCCAGCCCAGTTCGTCGGCGATCTCCTGGGCCTCGGGCTCGCGGCCCAGGTCCTGCACGAGCTGGCGCTCGACGAAGTGGACCCGGTTCAGCTTCTCGACCATGTGGACCGGGATCCGGATCGAGCGCGACTTGTCGGCCACCGCCCGGGTGACCGCTTGGCGGATCCACCAGGTCGCGTAGGTGGAGAACTTGTAGCCGCGCCGGTAGTCGAACTTCTCGACCGCCCTGATCAGGCCGAGCGAGCCCTCCTGGATCAGGTCGAGGAAGCTGAGGCCGCGGCCCAGGTAGCTCTTGGAGATCGAGACGACAAGACGCAGGTTGGCCTCGACCATCTGGCGCTTGGCCTCCATGTCGCCGCGCTCGATCCGCTTGGCCAGCTCGACCTCCTGGGCGGCGTTCAGCAGGCCGACCTGGCCGATCGAGCGCAGGTAGAGACGCAAAGAGTCGAGCGTGGCCTCCGGCTGGGAGTCGGCCGCGGCCGCGGCGATCGGGTTGGCCGGGATCTCCTCCTGCGTGGGTGCCGGCTCGCCGGCCTCGACCGCCGGCTCGCCCGGGCCCGGCACCGCCTCTGTGGCGGCCAGGCGGGCACTGGCGTCGCTCTTGGTGATCACCTCGATCCCCAGCTCGGTCAGGTGCGTGTGGAAATCCTCGACCTGGGTCCGGGTCACCTCGAGCTCGGAGACCGCGTCGGCGATCGACTCGGCCGTCAGGTAACCGCGCTCCCTCCCCGTGGAAACAAGTACCCGCAGCTCTTCAGTGTCCAACTCCATCCCGACCCCCGTGGCTGGGTAACTGGTGAACGATCCCTGTTGTTGATCCAGGAGCGCAATTATAGGGACACCTCGCCGCGAGGTCACGCCTTGGCCGGTCCCGGGAGCTATCCCCCGCCGGCGGCCGGAAGCCCCGCCCCACTACGCTTCAGGGAAGCGAACCCGCCGATCGGCTCATCGATGAATCCAGACACCGCGACAACCGCCAACGGAATCGACGTCCAGGCTTCCGCGCCGGCCACCCGGGTCAGCCTCTCCCGGGTCGGCGTGACCGGGGTCGAGAAGGTGCTGAGGATCGGCGAGGACGACCGTTACCACGCCGAACTGGAGTGCTACGTCGACCTCGGCCCCGATCAGGCCGGGGTCCACATGTCGCGGTTCGAGGAGAACGTGGCCGAGGCGATCGACGAGGTGACCGGCCAGGGCAAGATGAAGGCCGAGCAGCTGGCCGCCCGGATCGCCGAGCTGGTCCGCGAGAAACAGCGCGGCATACGGGCCGAGGTCTCGGTCACCGCGCGCTATCCGGAGACCGTGCCGGCCCCGGTCTCGGGGATCGAGAACCAGGAGATCTACACGCTGCTCGGCACCGCGGTCGCCTCGGCCGGGGCGACCCGCACCGTGACCGGGGTCCAGGCCCAGGGGATGACCGCCTGCCCCTGCGCCCAGGAGATGGTCTCCGACCTGGCCCGCGGCAACCTGGCCGACCGCGGCTACAGCCCGGACCAGATCGAGGAGATCGTCGAGGCGGTACCGATCGCGACCCACAACCAGCGCGGGATCGGCACGCTGTACGTCGGCTGCGCCGAGGGCTCGACCGTCGACATCGACGCGCGCGACCTGCTCCGCCTGGTCGAGAACTCGATGAGCTCCGAGATCTACGAGCTGATGAAGCGGCCGGACGAGCTGTCGGTGGTGGCCCGGGCCCACGCCCGGCCCCGCTTCGTCGAGGACTGCGTCCGCGAGATGCTGCGCCAGGTGCTGGCCGACTACCCGGCCCTGTCGCCCGAGGCGTTCGTGATGGCCCGCCAGGAGAACCTGGAGACGATCCACCGCCACAACGTGGTCGCCGAGCGCCACGGCCTGATCGGCGAGCTCAGGGCCGAGCTCGAAGGCGCCGACCGCTCGGTCGAGCACCTCTCGATGCGCGAGTGGCTCGAGCGGTCCGGCTGAGCCGCCCCTGCCGGGCTCAGACCGACGAGTCGCGGTCGGGCGAGCCGGCCTCGCTGGACCGCTGCTCGGCGAACCGCCGGCGCAGCCCGAAGAAGTAGTCGAACCCGCTGATCAGGGTGGCCAGCACCGCCAGGTAGACCAGGGCGTCGACCGCGGGCGGGGCCGGGTTGAACGCGATCAGCGCGAACACCATCGCGATCTGGAGCACGGTCTTGACCTTGCCCATCCAGCTGGCCGCGATGATCACGCCGCGGTCGGCGGCCAGCGACCGCAGCCCGGTGACCGCGATCTCGCGGGCGATGATCACCATCGCGACCCAGGCCGGGAGGCGGTTCAGCGAGACCAGTGAGACCAGCGCGGCGGTGACCAGCAGCTTGTCGGCCAGCGGGTCCATCAGCTTGCCGAACGTGGTGACCGAGTCGCGCGAGCGGGCGATGTAGCCGTCCAGCCCGTCGGTCAGCGCGGCCAGCGCGAAAACGATCGCGGCCAGCGCGTCGCCGTTCGGGGTTCCGTCCAGCAGCGCGACGACCACGACCGGGACCGCGAGGATCCGGAGGATGGTCAGGAAGTTGGGGAGGTTCAGCGGAAACAGCGGATCGCCCCTGGTTGCCGGCCGGCGCCGGGCTAGTCCCCGGTCTTCTTCTTCTCGCCGAGTTCCGGCTTTTTGGCCTTCTCGTCGTCCTCGCCGGTCAGCGATCCGCGGAAGTTGCGGAAGCCCTCGCCGAGCGACCTGGCCGCCGCCGGAATCCGCTTCGGGCCGAGGATCAGGACGACGATCACCAGGACGATCGCCAGTTCGAGCGGGCCGATGTTAGGCAAGATGCCCACTACCGGGTACGGGCCGGGGTTTTTCGCTGCTGGTCACTGAACACCTAGTGTACGGATCATGGGCCGGGCCGCTGCCGGGAAAGGGCTGGACGAACTCGAAGGTGCAGTGACGACCTGCCGCCGCTGCCCGCGGCTGGTCGAGTGGCGCGAGAGCCAGGCGGCCGATCCACCGCGCCGTTTCCGCGGCCAGAGCTACTGGGGCAGGCCGGTCCCCGGCTTCGGCGACCCGGCCGCCTCGATCCTGATCGTCGGCCTCGCCCCCGCGGCCCACGGCGCCAACCGGACCGGCCGCGTGTTCACCGGCGACCGCTCGGGTGACTGGCTGTATGCGGCGCTTCACCGGGCCGGGCTGGCCAGCCGGCCGACCAGCGTCGACGCCGCAGACGGCCTGAAGCTCGACGGGACGTTCATCACCGCCGTGGTGCGATGCGCGCCGCCGGCCAACAAGCCGACGGTCACCGAGCGCGACAACTGCCTGCCGTGGCTCGAGGCCGAGCTCAGGCTGTTCCGCGACGCGGCCGTGCTGGTCGCGCTCGGGTCGTTCGCCTGGGACGGAGCGATCCGCGCCGCCCGAGCGCTCGGTGACCGGGTGCCCCGGCCGAAGCCGCGTTTCGGCCACGCCGTGGAAGTTGCCGCGCCAAATGGCTGGACCCTGCTGTGCAGCTACCACCCCAGCCAGCAGAACACGTTCACCGGCCGCCTGACCGAGCCGATGCTGGACCGGGTGTTCGGCCGGGCAAAGGAGCTGGCCGGGATCTAGTCGTCCGGCCCGGCCCGCCGGCGTGCGACAATGACTCCATGGAGGCGGGGGACGAGACTCCCAGCGGGACCGGTCCTGGTTCAGCACGGAGAAGCAGGCTTGCCGGCCTGCTCGCCGACCGGCCGTTCCGCACGGCCGGCGTAGCGGCAGCGCTGGCCGCGGCGGCGTTCCTGTTCGGTGTCGCCCCGGTGGTCGGCGACGGACTCAACCGGATAGCGGTCCCGGCCTCGCCGGCGCTACCCGCGACCCGGGCGGCCAGCTCGGCCCAGGTGGCGGCCACCGGCCTGTCGGCCGGACCGGCCGCCCTGAGCAACGCTACGGCGTCGGGGAACGGGAAGCGGAAGAGGGTGTCGCTTCAGTCGCGGGTCACCGACCAGCCGGTGGTGACCGAGGAGAATCAGGGCAGCTACGTCGGGGTCTCCTGCCCCAGGGGCTCCAAGGCGATCTCGGGAGGGGTGCTGAACAAGTACATCAACCTGATCGTCTCCTCCTCGGCCCCCAACCACCCGATCTCGGGCAAGTACACGCCGAGGACCTGGTGGTTGACCGTGACCAACGCCAACGTCGACGGCCAGGGCGGCTCGCTGCCCTGGCGCGGCGTGGTCAACTGCTTCAAGCCGGTCCGGCTGGCCAGGTAGCGCTCAGCCGCGGTCCCCGGACCCGGGGGTCGGGGCCGCCTGGCGCCGCGCGTTCTCGTAGACGCGATCGCGTTCCTTCTGAAACGGGTCGAACCGCATACCGAACCAGGAGAGCAGCGCCCATGAGCCGACCAGCAGCGAAAGCGGTATCGCGACCAGGAAATAGGCGGAACTGAACAGCGACGACTTGTAGGAGAGCTCGGCGTCCCACTCGTAGCCGTCGGCGACCAGCCCGCGGACCAGCGAGTGGCGCTGGATCCAGGCGAAAGCGAGCGAGACCAGGCTCATGTTGATCGCGTAGAGAGTCACCGCGACCGGGTATTCACCGTATTCACCGATCACCTGGCTGGTGAACGGGATCAGCACCACGAAGACCAGGTAGACGAGGTTGATCAGCATCAGGCCACGGTCGAACTCGGCCACCTCGCGCATGAACCGGTGATGGTGGATCCAGAAAAAACCGATCACCAGGAAGCTGAACAGGTAAGCCCACAGGTCACCACCCTGTTCGGTGATCCCGTCCCAGAGCGCAGAAGCGGAATCGACCCCGGACGGCACGTCGATCTGGAGGACCAGCAGCGTGGCCGCGATCGCGAATACCCCGTCGGTGAAGGCCAGGATCCGCGACAGGTCCCTGCCCCGTTCCAGGTCGTCCAGCTTGCGTCGTTTCTCCACGGATCGATCTTGCCAACGTCCCCGGACGGCCCGGCCGGGCGGAGCCGGGCGATCGCTCCCTACAATGCCCCCAGTGCCGACGTAGCTCAGTTGGTAGAGCACTTCACTCGTAATGAAGGGGTCAGCGGTTCGATTCCGCTCGTCGGCTCTCGGTTTCGGTTTCCGGACGAACCTCGGAGATCGCTTTGCGCAGGCCCTCGAGGTGGATTTCCGGTATAGGCTGTATCCGTGCCGGAAACGTTCACCGTCTTAGGGATCGTCGGCAGTCTCAAAAAGACCTCGTTCAACTGGAAGTTGATGAGACGCGCCAAGGCAGTAGCCACGGAGGGCATAACCTTCGATGTCTTCGCCTACCTCGGGGTGCTCCCGTACTTCAGCGAGGACCGCGAGGGTGAGCGCACCCCGCGGATGATCCAGGACTTCAGACAGCGGATCGAGAGCTGTGACGCGATCCTGGTGGCCACGCCCGAATACAACGGCTCGATGCCCGGCGTCCTGAAGAACGCGCTCGACTGGGCCTCGCGGCCCCCCGGGGAGAGCGTGCTGGACGGCAAGCCGGCGGCGGTGATGGGGGCCAGCCCGGGACGCTACGGCGCCGCCCGCTCACAGGCCGACGTGCGCAAGGTGCTGACCGCGATCGGGGCCGAGGTGCTGGACCGGGAACTGTCGTTCCCCCGCGTTCATGAAATGTTCGACGATCAGGACAAGCTGCTCGATCTGGAGACAGGGCCAAGGCTGGCCGGTCACCTGGCCGCCCTGATCGAACTTGCCGGAGGCGCGACCCCGGCCGAGGAGAGCGAGCTGGCTGAATACAGCCGGACCTGCCAGCAGCTGGCCAGCGATCAACGCGTCGCTGAAGCCGCATAGACCGCTCACACAGGACCGGCGATCTGAGGTGCTCAGTCCACCGCTGGGGAAGGGCTGTCTGGCCTAGCGGTGCCGCCCGTCGCGCCGGCCCGGCTCTCAGGCGGGTTCCGGCGTGGCCTCGAGCTTGGCCGGAGTCGCTTTCACGTACAGCGAGTCGATCCCGTAGATGCCGCTGACCGTCTGCAGCTCGGGTGGGTCGCACAGCTCGAGCCGGTCGATCCGCTCGGAGAAGAAGGTGAGCGCCTCGCTCAGCTCGGCCTTGGCCAGGTTCGAGCCGACGCAGAAGTGGATCCCGGCGCCGAAGGTCAGGTTCCTGACCTTGCCGCGGTCGACCGTGATGTCGAACTCGGTCGGGTCGGCGAACGCCTCCGGGTCGCGGTTGCCGGTGAACGAGCAGACCATGATCACCGTCCCGGCCGGGAACTCCACGCCCCCGTACTCGACGTCGTCGCTCAGCTGGCGGGCGGTGAACGGGGTGATCGGCTCGAACCGGAGCGCCTCCTGCACGGCCCGGTCGACCAGCGTCTCCGGGTCGTCGCGTAGCGCGGCCCACTGCTCGGGGCTGCCGGCCAGCAGCCGGATCGCGTGGGCGAGCTGGTTCTGGGTCGTATCGACCCCGCCGACCAGGATGTTCAGGACCAGGTTCTCCAGCTCGACGTCGGACAGCCGCTCGCCCTCCTCCTCGGTCGCGATCAGCGAGGAGATCAGGTCGTCGGAAGGGGTCGAGCGCCGGGACTCGATCATCGGCCGAACCCAGGCGTAGAACTCGGCCACCTTGTCCTGGATCGTCGCCACGGTGTCCGGATCCGACAGCGCGATCGCGTCGAACTGGCGCTGGATCCACATCGACCAGTCGTGGAGCCGCGGCGCGTCCTCGGCCGGGGCGCCCATCACCCGGGCGATGGTCTGCGACGGGTAGGGGCGGGCGAACGCCTCGATAAAGTCGAACTCGACCCCGCCGTTCGATGCGTCGTCGCCTTCGAGCGAGTCCCAGAGCCCCTCGAGGAACTCCCGCATCGCCGGCCGGTAGCCATTCGCGGCCCGCGGGGACAGCGACGGGTTGACCAGCCCCCTGAGCCGGCGGTGGGCGTCCCCCTCCTGGTTGATGATGTTGTTGTCGATCTGCTCCCGGAGCGGCCCGTCGGTCACCCCGAACAGGTCGGCCAACAGCTGACCCGGGAAGATCGCCGACTTGGTCCGCAGGAAGAACTCGCCGGCCTCGCGGTCGAGCACCACGGTCGCCAACGGGGCCTGGGCCAGCCACTCGCCCGAGTCCAGCAGCTCGTTCATCTCCCGGTGCCAGCGCCGTCCCTTCAGGCCGGGGTCGTCGAGTTCGAGCCGCGGCAGGTCGAGGTCGGCTAGGTTCGGCACCGGTTCAGGGTAGCCAAGCGCCGGGACGGCAAGCCGCGCGGCCGGCGGTCAGGAATCGGAGAACTTGTAGCCGATCCCGCGCACGGTCAGAATCAGCCTGGGGCGCTGCGGGTCTTCCTCCACCTTCTGGCGCAGGTTCGAGATATGGACGTCGCAGGCCCGCTCGTCCCCCTCGAACTCGGTCTGCCAGAGCTCCTCCATGATCTGGGAGCGCTTGAAGACTTCGCCGGGGCGGCCGGCCAGCAGCCTGAGCAGCTGGAACTCGGACCGGGTGAGGCTGATCGGGCGGCCGTCGATCGTGACCAGGTGGCGGGCCAGGTCGATGGTCACCGGCCCGGAGACGATCCGGGTTTCCTCGGGGACCGGCGAGCGGTCGAGTTCCTGGCGCCTGAGCTGTGCCCTGACCCGCCCGAGCAGCTCCCTGACCGAGAACGGCTTGGTCACGTAGTCGTCGGCGCCGACCTCGAGGCCGACCACCTTGTCGACCTCGGCGTCCTTGGCGGTCAGGATGATGATCGGGACGGTCGAGCGCGAGCGCACCTCGCGGCAGATGTCGAGGCCGCTGCGGCCGGGCATCATGATGTCGAGGATCAGCAGGTCGAAGTCGAAGTCGCCAGCCAGCTTCTGCTCGGCGTCGAGCCCGTCCTCGGCGGCGACCACCTCGTATCCCTCCTGCTCCAGCGAGTAGCCGACCGAGTCCCTGACCGAGGGCTCGTCGTCGGCGAGGAATATGCGTCCGGAGGGGTTGTTGCTCATGCGATCGGGGTCTCGGTCTGTTCTATCAGGGGCAGGCGGACCCAAAAGGTACTGCCCTCGCCCTCAACGGAGTGGGCTCCCATCTCCCCGCCCATCACGTCGGCCATCCTGCGGGCGATCGCCAGGCCCAGCCCGAAGCCCTCCTGGCGCCGGGTCTCGGAGCGCCGGTAGAAGCGCTCGAACACCCTCTCGATCTCGGCCTGGGGGATCCCGGTGCCGGTGTCGATCACCTCCAGCAGCATGTCGGCCTCGCCGGCCCGGCGGCCCCGGACGGTCACCGTGCCGGGCGGCGGCGTGTTCTTGATCGCGTTGGTGACCAGCCCGATCAGCACCTGCCTGAGCAGGGTCGGATCGCCTTTGGCGGCCAGGTTCCGC
This sequence comes from Solirubrobacterales bacterium, assembly GCA_020438295.1. GTDB lineage: Bacteria > Actinomycetota > Thermoleophilia > Solirubrobacterales > 70-9 > 67-14. Next base: position 3,194 of record JAGQUV010000056.1, on the reverse strand, counting down.
TCGACGTCGATCCTCAGCTCGATGTTCGGCGGCACCTCGACCGCGGCGGCCACGTCGCGGGCGGCCGAGTTGATGTCGACCACCTCCACCTCCCCGGTCCCGAGCGCCTCGACCCGGGCCAGGGTCAGCAGCGACTGGGTCAGCCGCGACATGCGCTCGGCGTCGGCCGAGAGCCGGTTGAGGAAGTGGTCGCGGGCATGCGGGTCGTCCTTGGCCCCGGACTGGAGTACCTCGATCGCCCCGGAGATGCCGGCCAGCGGGTTACGCAGCTCGTGGGCCGCGTTGCTGACGAAATCGCGCTCGGCGAACTCCTTGCGCATCTCCTCGGTCCGGTCGCGGACCACGACCAGGACCGCCTTCTCGTCGGGCAGCGAGCGGGCCTGCAGGGCGTAGGCCCGGTCGCCGATGCGAAGCGCCGGGTGGGCGGCGAAGCCCTCGATCGCGGCCCTCCTGATCTGTGGCAGCAGCGGCTCCGGGGGCCTGCCGCCCTGGTCCAGCAGTGCGGTCGCGGCCGAGTTGTAGAAGCGGACCGGGCCGTCCTCGTCGACCACCATCACCGCGTCGTTGAGCCCGTCGAAGATCGCGGTCAGCTTGTCGCGGTCGGCGGTCAGCACGCCGAAGCTCTCCTTCAGCGAGACCCGCAGCGATTCCAGCGAGCGGGCCAGGTCGCCGATCTCGTCGGCGCCCGACGACGGCAGCTCGACGTCGAAGTTGCCGGAGGCGAGGTCGTCGGCCTCGTCGACCAGCCGTTTCAGCCGGACCGTGATCAGCGAGGCGATGCCGACCCCGAGCAGGGTCCCGATCACCGCTGCGATCAGGGCGGCCCGGGTGCTGTCGGACCGGACCGTGTCGATCGCGCCCTTGATCACCACCGGGCTCGAGTAGCGGCCGACCGCCGCACCGATCAGGCCGGCGGTGTCGGTCACCGGGACCCCGACCACGGTCGTTTCGCCGTCCCTGAGGTCGCGGGTCGAGCGGCTGCCGGCCAGCGCCGCGTCTAGCACCTCCCGGTAGGCCTGGCTGTTGGGGAACTCGGCCGAGGGATTGCCCGAGGCGACCTGGGTGCCGTCCAGATCGAAATACCAGGCGTTGAACCCTTCGCCGCTGGCCGCCTGCACCTCGGTGTCCGCGTTGGCATGGTCCTGGCCCAGCCGGTCGGCCAGGCGGAAGGTCCTCCCGACCGCCAGCTCGGTCGAGCGGTCCGACAGCGTCTGCTGGCTGGAGTTGATCACGAACGCGTAGACGATCCCGGCCGTGAGCACGCAGACGAACGTGAATCCGGCAGCCAGCCAGACCCTCATCCCGATGTGGCGGCGCCGACGGCGTGCGTGCCGGACTCTCATACGGCAGTCACCCTAACCTGAGTCGTGCCAGAATCGCGGCGTGAAGATGCTCCTGATGATCCCGGCCTGGAACGAGGAGGAATCGATCGAAGGCGTGGTCGAGGACGCCCGGGCCCATTTCGAAGGGGCCGAGATCCTGGTGGTCGATGACGGGTCGACCGACCGCACCGCGGCCGCGGCCCGGCGGGCCGGCGCCACCGTGGCCTCGCTGCCGTTCAACCAGGGGGTCGGGGCGGCCCACCAGACCGGCTACATCTACGGCCTGGCCCACGGCTACGAGCTGTGCGGGCAGATCGACGGCGACGGCCAGCACCCGGCCGCCGAACTGGTCCCGCTGGTCGATGCGGTGGCCGCCGGCGAGGCCGACCTGGTGGTCGGCTCGCGGTTTGCCGAGGTCTCCGGCTACCACGCCTCGTTCGCCCGCCGGATCGGCCAGCGGCTGTTCAGCCTGCTGGTCTCGACCTCGACCCGCCAGACCTTCACCGACACGACCAGCGGCATGCGGGCGCTGAACCACCGGACGATGGAGCTGTTCGTCCGGCGCTACTCGCCGGAGTTCGCCGAGGTCGAGTCGCTGCAGCAGGCAGTGCGGGCCGGGCTGGCGGTCAAGGAGATGCCGGTCAGCATGATGGCCCGTGAGCAGGGCAGCTCGTTCATCACCCCGCTCGGCTCGGCCTTCTACCTGTTCAAGACGCTCACCGTGCTGCTGGTAGGGCACCTGAGGCCCGGCAAGGTCGACCCGGAGGCCGAGCTGTGACCGGCCTGCCGACCGGCGCCGGCTGGGGCGGCCTGGTGGCCGCCACCGACCCGGTGGTCCGGCTGACCCCGCAGGCCCGGATCGTCGCCGCGATCCTGGCCGTGCTGTTCATGGTGCTGATCCTCGACCTGATCAGGCGCGACCGGCTACTCGAGCGCTACAGCGTGGTCTGGTTCGCGCTCGGCCTGGCGATGCTGATCGGCGCCGCGTTCCCGGTGCTGCTCGAGCTGATCGCCCGGGCGATGGGCGTGCGCGACGCCACCATCGCGCTGTTCTCGATGGTCCTGCTGATCCTGCTCGGGCTCTCGCTCAACTTCAGCGTGATCGCGTCCCGCCAGGCCAAGCAGATCACCAGGCTGGCCCAGCAGAGCGCGATCGAGTCGACCGGCGACGGGAGTGATGTCAACCAGAGAGGGACCCGGGACAGCAAGGGCGATGTCAAATCCGGCACGCCGAAATCTGACATGGACGGTGGCGAAGCCAGCAACCCCGATTCGCCCGACGCAGGCGGAGTCTGATGCGCGCGCCAACATCATTGGTGACGGGAGGTGCCGGGTTCATCGGCAGCAATCTGGTCGACGCTTTGCTCGCCAGGGGGGATCAGGTCGTGGTCGTCGACAACCTAACGACCGGTCGACGAACGAATCTGGATCAGGCAATCGGACTCGGGGCAGAACTGGTCGACGTAGACGTCCGTGATTTCCCGTCGGTACTCAAGGTATTCGAAGAACACCGCCCTTCTACCGTCTTTCACCTGGCCGCCCAGATCGATGTCCGGCTATCGGTAGCGGATCCGGGGTTCGACGCCACGGTGAACATCGCTGGGACCGCGAACCTGCTTGAGGCCAATCGGACTACTTCGAATGCGCGATTCGTACTCGCGTCAACAGGCGGGGCGATTTACGGCGAAGGGTCGGAGAGGGAGCTGCCCCTGCCCGAGGAGACTCCGGCACGCCCGTTGTCGCCCTACGGCCAGAGCAAATTTGCGGCCGAAGGCTACCTTTCCCTATACCGCCAGCTTCATGGCTCGGACTGCGTGGCGTTGCGATTCGGCAACGTGTACGGACCGCGTCAGGACCCGCTCGGTGAGGCCG
>JAGQUV010000055.1 GCA_020438295.1 Solirubrobacterales bacterium | reverse complement strand
CAGGATCACGCCTCCGTCTCCCGGCGTGGCCAAGCCCGATGCGCGGATCGCCTCGCTCAGCCTGCCCGGTCCGACCGCTTGCCTGCACGCTCCGGCCCGGCCGTCGCCGGCACCTCCGGACCGGTCGTCACCACCGCCCACCGCCCGGTCCTCACTCGCGCCCATGGACCAGAAAGAGCGGGGTCGGCTTGGGGAAGCCCCTCAGTTCGACTTCGCCGATCCCGTCCAGCGCAAGGTCCTCGTGGCCCTCGATCGAGGCGGCGACGGCGTCGGTCACCAGCACCTCTCCGCCCAGCGCCCGGTTCACGACCCGGTGGGCCAGGTTGACCTGGCCACCGAAGTAGTCACCGTCGCGGAAGACGACCGATCCGAAGTGGATCCCGACCCGCGGTTTCGGGCGGTCCGGGAAAAGGGCCAGGAACCCGACCGCCCACTCGACCAGGGACCTGCGATCTGGCGATACAACCATCACCTCGTCTCCGATCGACTTGACCATGTTCGCCTCGGGCGGGAGCGTCTCCTCGACCGCCTCGGTGAACCGCTCGACCGTCGAAAAGGCCTCGGCATCCCCTTCTTCGGCCGTGAAGCGGGTGAATCCGGTCAGGTCGATGAAGCACATGGTTATCCGGACCTCTCCGATCTCGCTGTCGCTGCCGAACTCGTCCTCCATGTGGCCGACCAGGTCCTGTTCGATGAAGAACCGGACGTAGCGGTCGTGCAGGTACTCGAACAGCGGCACCGACTCCGGGTAGCTCGACTCGACCATGCTGCCGAGTTCCTGGGCCATCTCGATCGCGCTGAGCCCGTCGCGCATCATCGGCTCGTGGACGAACAGGTGTGAGAGCCGCACTTCGGCGTCGGCGATCCGCCGGACCGACTGCGCGTATACCCGGATCAGCTGGACCAGCGCCTCGATCGGCAGGCCGGCCTCGGCGACCCGGCTCAGGCGCCCCAGCGCGTCCACGTCTACCGCGCTGAGGCTGGGCTCGCGGCCGGCCGGCGTGCCGAGGATGGTCATGATCCGCTCGATCAGCGATTCGGTCAGGCCGGTCTGCTCCGACGCCTCCGGGATCGAGACCCACTCGCTGCGGTCGGCGAAGTACTCCTCGCTGAACCCGAACGCCAGCCTGCCTTCCTTGACCGCCCGTTTCAGCTCGGCGAGTGAGTGGCCACGTTCCCTCATCCGGGCTACCACCCGAGCCTGGGCGGCGGTGACCGGGGTCCAGCGACCCTTCTTGACCGGGACGATCTTCTCGTCTGCCCACCTGGTCAGGGTGCTGGGAGAAACGCCGGCCCGGCGGGCCGCTTCACTGAGGCTTATGCGCTCATCTCCGGACATCGTTTACGAGGCTAAGGCATGGGGCAGCGGGGCAACGGATGCAAGACAGCGGGGCCGCCCGGCGGCCCCGCTGTCGGTGTCACAGATCGCCTTCGCTTCCAGGCGAAGGCGCCGTCGGCGCTACTCGAGGTGTGTCTGGGTCACCTCGTCGCCGCGCTCGCCGGTCCTGATCCGGATCGCCTCCTCGATCGAGGTGACGAAGATCTTGCCGTCGCCCACCTCGCCGGTCCTGGCATGACGCAGGACCGTCTCGACGATCAGATCCTTGTCACTGTCCGCGACCACTATCTCGAGCTTGAGCTTCGGCCGGACGTTGACGGTCACCGTCGAGCCGCGGTACTGCTCGACGATTCCCTTCTGCCGGCCCGACCCCTTGGCCTCGATGATGGAGATCGAGGGGAACCCCTTCTCCAGCAGCTCGGCCCTGATCGGCTCGAACGCCTCGTGTCTTATGAATGCTTCGATCTTCTTCATCTGTCTTTCAGCCCCTCTCTAGGCCTGGTCGCTGGCCGGTTTGTCCAACGGCGCCACCGGAGTGCCCGCCATCGAAGGTGTGTAGTTGCCGGCCGGGTACTCCGGCTGCGGTATGAACGCTTCGGGATAGCCGTACATACCATGACTGGAGATATCGAGTCCGGCCTCTTCCTCAGCGTCACTGACCCTGAGACCGGTGGTCGACTTGATCACCTTGAAGGTGATCAGCGAGAGCACCAGGACCACGACGAACGTGAATACGACCGCCAGTGCCTGGACCCCGAGTTGACCGATGGTCGAGCTGAAGCTCTGGTCTCCGAAGATGCTGTACCAGACCCCGGAACCGGCGCCTTCGACGACCAGCCGCGGCGAAGCGAAGATGCCGACCGCCAGCGTGCCCCAGATCCCGGCCAGGCCGTGGGCCGAAAGCGCGCCGATCGGATCGTCGAGCCTCTTCTCGATCGCCAGCACGCCGTATACGACGAGGATGCCGGCGAGCAGCCCGATGATCGGGGCGGCCCAGTATTCGACGAAGCCGCAGCCGGCCGTGATGCCGACCAGCCCGGCGATGGCGCCGTTGCCGGCCATGCCGACGTCCAGTGCCTTGGTCTTCAGGTAGATCACCAGGCTGGCTCCGATCACACCGGCGGCGGCGGCGAGCTGGGTGTTCAGCATCACTTCGCCGAAGAACGACCCTTCGGTGGCGAAGGTCGAGCCACCGTTGAAGCCGAACCAGCCGATCCACAGGATGATCACGCCGAGGCCGACCAGCGGCATCGAGTGCCCGGGGATCGCCCGCGGCGAGCCGTCCGGCCCGTACTTGCCCTTGCGGGCGCCGAGCAGGATCAATGCGGCCAGGCCGGCGGTGGCGCCGGTCAGGTGGACCACCGACGAACCGGCGAAGTCCATCACCGGCTTGCCGCCGACGTCGGACAGCAGGCCGCCGCCCCATACCGAGTGGGCGATGACCGGGTAGATCAGCGCGCCGAACACGACCGCGTAGATCACGTAGGCGGCGAACTTGATCCGTTCCAGTGTGGTTCCCCATACGACCGCCAGCGAAACGGCACAGAAGGCCAGGCCGTAAAGCATCAGCATGGTGGTATCGGCGGTCACGGCCGTACCGAGGATGTCCTGGTCGAAGTGGAAGAAGTAGCCGTCGGTACCGATGTAGTCGGCCACGGTTCCGGTGCCGAAACCGGCGATCCCGTACCCGATCGCCCACCAGGCGATGGTCACGATGGCGAAGTTGACGAAGATCTTGGCAACGCCTGTGCCGGCGTTCTTCATCCGGGAGAAACCGATCTCCAGGAACATGAAGCCCGCCTGCATGAAGAACACCAGGACCGTGGCGACAGCCACCCAGACCATGTCCAGTTCCAGCGATTTCGCCGCGATGTCTTCGGCCGGTCCGGCCAGGGCGGTTCCCGGCACGGCCATTGCGGCCAGTAAGGCCGCGATCGCGGCAAGGCTGAGTTTCTTGACACTCATTTCAGGTAGTCCTCCTGTATCCGCCGGGCCCCAGCCCACCGGTCGCATTTCTCGCGAATAGTTGACCGGGCAAACCTAGGGGCTGGCGAGAGACCGGCATTTAGCCAATCGGAGAAAATCGCGGCGGTCCGGTTCTCACATCGGGCGAAACGGGCGGAATGGCTATTCCAAGCCGTTTTCGCTACAAGAACGCGGGTCCGCGCTCGACCAGGCCACGGTAAAGTCCCTCCTGGATCGTCTCCCGCACCTGCTCCGAGAGGTCGAATACGAGCGATCGGTCCTGACTGGCCCCGGGCCCGTAGCCGGACAGGTCGATCGGCTCGAGGAACTCGATCCGCCAGCGGGACGGCAGCGGCAACAGGCCGAGCGGCCCCAGCCAGGGAAAGGTCGGGGTCAACGGGAAGTACGGTACGCCGGCCAGTCTCGCCAGGCCACCGATTTCACCGAGCTTGGGGTAAATCTCCTCCGCCCCGACCACTGCCACCGGGATGATCGGGGTGCCGGTTTCGAGCGCCACCTCGACGAACCCTCCGCGGCCGAACCGCTGTAGCCGGTAGCGCTCCGAGAACGGTTTCCCGAAGCCCTTCGCGCCTTCCGGAAAGACCATCGCCAGGTGGTCCTGCTCGAGCAGCCGGGTGAGGTTTGCGGGATTGGCCGCGACACCACCGGTCCGTCGCAGGAGATAGCTGACCCCGGGCTGGGCGAGCGTCCAGTCGAGGATGAGGGGCCGGGCCCACCGGGGGAGCGGATGCTCCTTCTGGATCGCGGTGACGATCATCATCCCGTCGAAGGCGAAGATGTTCCCGGAGTGGTTCGCGACCAGCAGCGCCCGGCCGTGACCCGGCACGTTGGTGATCCCGGTCGTATGCACCCGCCACCAGACCCGGTAGAGGAACTCCGAAACGGGGAAGGCCGCCTCGGCGAACTCCTCGTCGAAGCCCCATTCGTCCTCGTGGTACTCGCCGGTCATCCGCCGGACCATGCGCTCGGAGGCGCTGCGCACGACCGAGCTCCATTCCCGGGCCAGCTCGACCTGGTTCATCACCCGGCGCTCCCCGGACTCCCGATCATCCCGGTCACCGCCTGATGCTCCTCACCGGAGAGCCGGGGTGAGGTGAGGGAAAGAGCGACTGCACGCCCGATTCCTTCCGGGCGAAGTCGCGGGCCGCCCCCTCCGAGTCGAAGGCCAGCTCGTAGCCGATCTCCTCGCGCAGCCTGGTGTTGTCACACCCGCGCCCGTAGCGCATCAGCAGTTCCCCGTCCTGGGAGAGGTCGGCGCTGCCCAGGAAGCCACCGAGCCCCTTCAGCACGAGGCTGGAAACGACCGGGGGCACCCCGATCGCGGGCTTGCCGGACAGCCGCAGCAGCCGGCTGAGCGAGATCGAGCCGTCGGGCGCGACGTTGACCGCGCCCCGGACCGGGTTCAGCGTGGCCGCCGCCAGCGCCCCGGTCGCATCCAGCGCGTGAAGCGGCTGGAGGCGCGGGTCGTATCCCAGCTGGGTGGGGACGACCGGCAGGCTCAGGTACCGGGTCAGCGGGTTGTCGAGGCCGGGCCCGAGCTCGTACTGGAAGCGCAGCATGCAGCAGGTGATGCCCGGGTGCTGGCGGCCGAAGTTGTCGAAGTACCCCTCCAGCTCACCGATGTCCCGCTGGAAGCGGGTCTTCAGCGGATAGAGCCGGGCCATGTCTTCGGTCAGGAAGCTCGGCGCGGCGGGGGTCGAGCCATAGATCGCGGCCGACCCTCTGACGACCAGGGCCCTCAGCGACTCCGTCTTCTGGCAGGCGGCGAGCAGCTGCAGGGTCCCGATCACGTTTATGTCGTGGAGCGCCCGCGACGGACGGCCGGCCTCCGGGTACCAGATGACTCCGCAGTGAACGACCACGTCCGGCTCGAGACCGGGCAGGATCCTCGAGATCACCGGGTTGCGGATGTCGGCTTCGAGGAATTCGGTCCGTTCGAGGTCGACCGCCGGCGGCGACGTGTCGATCCCGATGATCTCGCCGACCTCCGGGTTGCGTTCCAGGGTCCGGGCCAGCTCGGAACCCCAGTGGGTCGCCACTCCGGCGATCACAACGCGGCCGCCACCGGCCATGACTAACCGTCAACTTGAGGTTTAGACTCAGCCTCGAGTTTGGCTACACGACTGGAAAGCTCGTCGATCGCCGCCTCCAGTTCACGCAGATCGTCCCGGTTGACCAGGCGCATGCCCTCGAGTGTCCCGCGGGCCTCGTTTCGCCGCTTGGACACTCCTTCGACCAGCTCCTGTGCCTGGGCCCGGGTCCGTTCGGTCAGATCCTGGGCCCGATCACGGGTCTTCCCGGTGGCCGCAAACGCTCCTTCGATCGCCTCACGGAGGCCGTCGGGGATACCGCGGGCACTCTCGTCGCCGGATCCCGTACCGCCGCTGTCCTCGCTGTCCGCCATCCGACTAGTTTATGCGGATCGGTCGCCCCGTGCACCAGCCTGGCCGCCAGGGCGGTGGCGGCCCCAACCGAGTCCGATGCCCGTACGAATGACACCGCTCGAACCGCCGGCCGCCGACGCGATCCTGGCCGGTGACTCTCGCCGCGCGTTCGCCCTCGCCCAGGCACTGACCATCCAGCCGCGGATGAGCCACCAGGCCCGGGGCCTCTGGGGATACACCGGGACCAGCCCCGGCGGCCTCGACCTGACCGTCCAGTCGACCGGGGTCGGCGGACCGAGCGCGGTCACGGTGATCAGCGACCTGGCCGGCCTCGGGGTCACGACCGTGGTCCGGCTCGGAACCTGCGTAGCGCTCGACGACCGACTGGGACCGGGCGACCGGGTGCTGGTCGAGCGGGCCCTGGCCGCGGACGGGGCCGGCCGGGCCCTGGCCGCGGCAGACTCCGGGCCGGGGCCGGTCACGACAGAGCCCGACCCGGAGCTGTTCCGGTCGCTGAGCGGCCTGGCCGCTCCCGCCACCGTCTCCAGCCACGACCTGGTCGCCCGGCTCGAGCCGGCGACCGGTCCCGCCCCCGGGGATGAGCGGGGCCCGGTCGCCCGCGACCTGCAGACGGCGGCGACCCTGGCGGTCGCGGCCAAGCTGGGTGTCCGGGCGGCGGCGATCCTGGTCGTGGCCGAGGACCGTCGGTCGGGACGGATGCCCGAGGCCGAGCTGGAACAGGCTTTCGTCGATCTCGCGCCGGCCGTACTCGGGGCCCTGGAATCGGCGTGACCTAAAGCTCAGGTCGACGGTTAGGTTTTGGCCCGCACAGGGCTGCCCGGCTCCATTCAGCCCGATTCGGCCGAGGCGCCCCCGGCCGAGCTGATTTCACGACGGAGCTCGCGGATCTCGTCGTACAGCCGGTCGAGCCGGTCCTCGCTCTCCTCCAGCCGGTCGGAGAGCGCCCTGATGCGGCGCTCGAGTCGGCTCGCATCGTCCTGTGAGTAGACGTTGAGCGCATCCATCGCGGCCCGCTGGGCCTCGTTCGCCTTGTCCCGGGCCGCCGCGGCGGCCGACAGTGCCTGGCCGAAGCCGGGGCTCCCGATCACCGCCTGGGCGAGGTCGGCCGCGGCCCGCTCCCCCCCGCTGCGGACCCGGTCGGCAATGCCCTCGTCTTCGTCGCTGTCGCCTGGTTCATCCATGCCGCCATCCTAGAGCCCGGTGGCGCCCCCGCGAGGGGTGCCTGCGCAGCCTGCACGGAGTGCCTGCACGGAGTGCGCGGCGGTACCGCTCTGAACCGGTCTGCGATACGGTTCCAGAGCCGTATCTCGGGAGAGTGTCGGCCGTGTCTGGTTTAGTTGGGGTACTACGGGTGGAACAGAGCTTCGAGTCGACACGACGGAATCGGTCAGTCGCTTTTCTGGCGGCTCTCGTTTTTCTGCTTGTTTCGGTCCTGGGCGTGAGCCTCGCGCATGCCGCCCCGGTCGTTTCGGGGCCCCCCGCCCCGGCCGGCAACCCGGCCCTGGCGGGCCAGACCGACGCCGGGTGCGACCCCGCGACCGGCGACTGCGGGACCGCCGCCGAACCGGCCCCACCCGCTACCGCTCCTCCCGCTCCGTCCGGAAACGACTCCGGTAGTGATTCGACCGGCGGGGTGGCACCGACGCCCCGGCCGAGCCCGAACGGCGGCAACACCGGCTCCGGCAAAGGGGCCCAGGAAATCACTCCGCCGAGTTCCGAGCCGAAGTTCGTAGAAGAGGATCCCGACCTCAGCGGCGGGGTCTCCCCGGACGCCGACCGGGCGGGCGGCGACCCGCTCGAAGTGGCCCCGCTCTCCGTCCCCAACTTCCTGATCAACCGGTTCGAAATCCCGCCGTTCCTGTTGCCGATCTACCAGGCCTGCGGCAGTGAGTACGGGGTGCCCTGGGAGGTGCTGGCGGCGATCAACCGGATCGAGACCGCGTTCGGCACCAACGTCAGCACGTCGAGCGCCGGCGCGATGGGCTGGATGCAGTTCATCCCCTCGTCATGGGAGATGTACGGGGTCGACGCCAACGGCGACGGCGAAAAGGACCCGTACAACCCGGTAGACGCGATCTGCGCCGCCGGCAACTACCTCCAGGCGGCCGGATACGCCGACGACCCGAGCGGGGCCATCTTCTCGTACAACCACGCCGACTGGTACGTCGCCGACATCCTCGAACACGCCCGGGGCTACGCCCAGATCCCGCCCGAGATGATCAGCGCCCTGACCGGGCTGACCGAGGGAGCCCGGTTCCCGATCGCCGCCGAGTCCGAGTACGAAGGACAGATCTCCACCGAGCAGGCCGGCCGGAACGGACTGGCCTCGCAGGACGTCAGCTCGTCCGACGACCGCACCTCGGTCGAGATCAGGTCCGAACCCGGAGCCCCGGTCATCGCGGTAAACGACGGGGTGATCTCTTCGATCGACCAGACCACCGGAACCGTGGTGCTGAAGGACGCCTACGGCAACCGCTACTCGTACGCCGGGCTCGGCACCGTTGCGAAGGTGCATCCGGTTCCCAAGGAGCGGAAAGGCGCCGGTCCGGGGGTGACCGAGTCCGACCCGGACCCACCGAGTGACCGGGCGCCGTCCGGCGACGCCGACATGGGCGAGGTCAAGGCCCACGATGAAGCCGGCCACCAGCGAGACCGGAACGACCGAACCGGGGCCGACGGTGGCAGCAGCGAACCGATCAGCGAGGTCCTGGTCGACCCCGCGGCATCGGCGTCGGCCGAAGGGTCGCCGCCGGAAGGGTCGGATTCCGGAAACCCGACCCTGGCCGCCGCCGACGAGCGCCGGGCCGAGCAGACCGATATCTCGGCCGCCTCGGAAACGGACACGACGGTCGCCAACAGCGAGGACATGCGGGGCCGGGTCTACGCCAGTCCGCTCCGGCCGCACAATCAGAAGCTCTCGACGATCGACGGCCAGTCGGTGAACAACACTCCCGGGGTCAGCCTCGAAGGCAAGCCCGGCGACTACCTGATCTACGACGGCAGCAAGGCCGGCATCTACCGGTTCGACCCGGACAAGACCGACCTGCGGCCGCTGCGAAAGGGCTCGCGGGTGATCGCCGGGACGGTGCTCGGCCGCCTGGCCGAGACCCCGGGCGCAGCGATCCGCTTCTCGATCCAGCCCGGCGGTGACGACACTCCCCAGATCGATCCCAAGCCGTTCCTCGACGGCTGGAAGCTCCTGGCCGAGACCAACATCTACAACGCCCGCGGCAAGAACCGCTTCGCCGACCGCCTCGGGGTGAGCGGGGTCCTGCTGCTGTCCAAGCCGGCCCTGCAGAAGCGGGTACTGAATGACCCCGGCCTCGACATCTACGAGTGCGGTCGCCAGGACATCGCCAGCGGCTTCACCGACCGGCGCATCCTCGCCCTGCTCGCCTTCCTGCGCGAGCGCGGATACACGATGACCATCACTTCGCTGACCTGCGGCCACAGCACCTATTCCAGCTCCGGCTACGTCTCCCAGCACACCACCGGTTCCGCGGTCGACATCGCGATAGTCAACGGCCAGGTGATAACGCCGGCAACCCAGGGGCCCGGCACGATCACCGACGAGGTGATCCGCCAGATCCTCACCCTGCAGGGCACCATGGAGCCGGACCAGGTGATCAGCCTGATGGATTTCCCGGGCTCGACCTCGTTTGCGATGTCCGACCACGGCGACCACATCCATGTCGGCTTCAGCCCGGTCGAAGGCACGGTCGCGGGCGGCTCGATCTCGGCTTCGCTCGGCGCGGCGCAGTGGCAGCGCCTGACCGACCGGCTCGGCCAGATACGCAACCCCAGGGTGCCGACGACCCCGTCGAAGAATTCACTGCCCGCAGACTCCTCCGACAAGGACGAGTAAGCGCGATCAGCCCGCTATTCGGGTTCGTCCAGATTGAATTGCCGGGGGCACTCCGCCTGGACGACGGCCGCTACCTGGACCGGCAGGACGCGGTCGAGCGGGTCATGGTGATCGAGTCCGAGGGCGCGCTGCCCCCGCCACGCCGCAAACGGCGGCGGCCGCGGAAATCGGGCCGCAGCGAATCGCCGACCAGGGTTCAGGTCACCACCGCCACCGTGATCCGGGCCCAGGAGCCGTTTGAAACCGAGCAGGAGGCCGGTTCCTGGCTGGCCCGCCTGAACGAAGACGAGTTCACCGACGAGCTGCTCGCGGAAGCGCTTTCGACCCTCGACCGGGCCCGGGCCGCCGAAGCGGCCGCCTCGGGGCGCCCGTTCGCCGAGCCGACCGATCTGGCCGAAGTGCTCACGGCCAGGATCGGATTCGGCGATGGCGACCGCGTTTCCGAGGGCCGCTTCCTCGAGGCGTTCGAGATCGACGCCCGTGGCGGGGTCGGGATCGGCGGCCGCCGTCGCGAACGCCTGTCGAAGGTGGCCCCGATCGCCCGTATAGCCGCGATCATCGGCGAGAAGGGGCGGGCCGACTCGTGCGAGTTCCTGGTCCCCAGGGTCAGGGCCGACCTGGACGCCGGTCGCGTGATGACCGCGGCCCTCGGCATCGAGATGGCGGCACGGGCGACGGTGGCCGAGCTGGACCAGGCCCTGGACGACCCCGATCACGTGGCCGACCTGGACCGGCTCGAGGCGATGCTTCCGGACCTGACCAAGCTGACCGACTCCGTCCTGACCGAGACCGAACCGTGGGCGGGGCTCGCGGAGTCGCTCGAAGAGCCGCTGCTGATCGCCGAGCGGGTGATCAGGCGCCGCCGGGTGCTCAGCCAGTGACCGGTTCCGGCGCTGTCGTAGTTCGCCGCCCGGGATTGCGCACCGGTTGCCGGGGCCGGGATCAGGCGCCGGTCGGGGGGGCGAGCCCCAGCGCCCTGATCACCGGGGCCTCTTCCAGGCTGGCCGCGGTCAGGTCCGCCTCGTCCAGGCTGATTCCGGGGACCGACGGAATCCCGATCACGAAGAGGCCGGCCTCCCGCGCCGCGGCCACCCCCGACGGCGAATCCTCCAGGGCGACCACCGAGCGTCCCGGTTCCACGCCGAGCAGGCGGCAGCACTCGACGTAGGCGTCCGGTGCCGGTTTGGGCATCGGCACCTCGTGGCCGCTGACCACCGCGTCGAACGGCAGCCCGGTGCGGGCCACTTGGTGCGAGCGTTCGATGAACCTGCGCGGTGAGTTCGAGACCAGGCCGACCGGCGCTCCGGTCTCCCGCACCGCGGCGACGACCTCCAGCGCCCCGACCATCGAGTCGACCCCGTTTTCGAGCTCGGTCATGACCAGCTCGTCGAGTTCGATGATGATCTCGGGCTCGGTCCCCACCTCGCCCAGGTAAACGGCGATCTTCTCGGCGGCCACCTCGGCCGACGAGCCGACCAGGCTGCGCTTGTGGTCGATCGTGAGCTCCCGCCCCCGGCGCTCGAACAGCCGCTGTTGCCCCCTGGTCCAGACCGCCTCCGTGTCCAGGAGCAGCCCGTCGTTATCGAACAGCACCGCACGGGGAATCGCCATGTCGCGCAGCCTAGAGACTCGCCGCGGAAGCGGGCCGCCTGTACCGACAAGAAATTCGCGCGGGGCCGATACCGGGGCCGCTCTGACGGGTTAGGGGCATGGATGCGAAAAACCGAACACGACATGGGGGTGACCGACTCAGCGCAAAAGGCGGCCGGACGACGGCGGCTGCCCCTGCTGCTGCTCGCCCTTGCCGCGTTGCCGGTGGCGCTGCTGGGTGCGGCAGGTGCGGCGAGCGCCGCGCA
>JAGQUV010000054.1 GCA_020438295.1 Solirubrobacterales bacterium | reverse complement strand
AGGATGTTCCCGGCATTTGCCCACTTCCGCCGCACCGCCACGAAGGACACCGAGCTCCAGGGCCAGAAGATCAAAGAGGGCGACAAGGTGATCATGTGGTACGTCTCGTCCAACCGCGACGAGAGCCGCTACGACGACCCCCACACCTTCGACATCAAGCGCAATCCCGAGCACCAGGCGTTCGGGGCGGGCGGACGCCACTTCTGCCTCGGCACGGCGCTGGCCCGTCTCGAACTGAAGATCCTGATCGAGGAGACGCTGGCCGCCTATCCCGACATGCAGATCGACGGTGATCCCCGCTATGTGGTCTCGGGATTCGTCAACCAGCTGAGGACCCTGCCGGTCAGGCTGAACGGCTGAGCGCGGCCCTCACTCGACCACCCGCAGGGTCGAGGGGACGTCCATGCGGCGCAGGCGGCGCACGGTCAGGACCGGGGCCAGCGCCATAGCGCCGACCCCTGCCAGCGCGGCCAGGATGATCGACCCGGACGAAAGCGAGGTCACGGTACCCAGCTCCGGCAGCACCTCCTTGAGGTTGACGTTGACCACCCAGCCGAGGATCGCCACCCCGAGGATGAGCCCGATTGCGGTTGCCAGCACGCCCATGATCAGGCTCTCGACCACGGCCAACCGGAGCACCGACCTGAGCGGCAGCCCGTAGGCGAACATCGTCGCGTGCTCGCGGGCCCGCTCGTCCGCGT
The DNA here is from genome assembly GCA_020438295.1 of Solirubrobacterales bacterium. Classification (GTDB taxonomy): domain Bacteria; phylum Actinomycetota; class Thermoleophilia; order Solirubrobacterales; family 70-9; genus 67-14. Next base: position 11,375 of record JAGQUV010000054.1, on the reverse strand, counting down.
TGATCGCGGTCGAGTTGAACGCGATCAGGAGGACGAGCACCACCGCGATGGCCACGACCACGCGGATGATCGAAGCGAAGTCTTCCAGGCCCTGCTCGAGCGACTCACCGAGCGCGGAAGCGGACTCGACCGAGGCGATGCCGGGCAGGCCGGCCAGCGATCGCTTGGCGGCGTCGCCGGTCAGGTCGCGGGCAGGCACCAGATCGAGCGAGTTCACCACTCCGGGCAGTCCGAAGACCGACGACGAGGCGGATGCCATGTAGACCGGGAAACGGAACGGATCGGGGTGGGTGCCGCTGACCGTGACCTCGGTCTCCGCCGATTCGAACCGGCCGGGCCCGGTGCTCCGCGGATGGACCAGGGTCAGGCTCTGGCCGGCCTCCACGCCGAGATCCGACGCGGCGCTCTCGGCCAGCAGCACCTCGTCCGGCCGCACGGGAAGGTGGCCGGACGAGACGGTCGGGGTCCAGACCGGCTTCCCCGTGGGCAGGGTGTTCAGCGAGACCTCGATCTCTTCGTCGCCGCTGCGTAGCTTCGCCGGGATCACCAGCTTCTCGTCGGCCGTCGCGACGGCATCGCTTCCGGTCACCGTTGCGACGGTCGGCGAGCGCTCGTCGTAGAAGCGGTCGAGCGTCACCGTGAGGCGCTCGGGCGCCGTCTTCAGGGTTTCCTCGGTGTTGCGGTCGATCGTGGCCTGGAACGAGTCGAGCATCCCCGACATCGAAACCGCGACCGCGACCACGGCGCCGCTGGCCAGCACCGTCAGCGCGGTCCGCCGTGGCGCTCTGACGACGTTGCGTGCCGGCATCTGGGCCAGGCTGCCGCCGGGCAGCGGGACGTGGGCCAACAGCGGTGCCAGGCCGCCGCCGCGGCTGGAGCGGAAACCGGAGCGGATCGCCTCGATCGGGGTCACCCGTACCCCGCGCATCACCGGCCAGGCTGCGGCCAGCAGCGGTATCAAGAAGCCGATCGCCGCCCGCTGGGCGAAGGTGCCCGACCGCAGATCGGTCTTCACGATCGGCAGCGGAAGCTGGTCGATCAGAAGTCCCCGCAGCCACTCGTTGACGGCAAGGCCCACGACCACCCCGAACAGGACCCCGACCACGGCGATCTGCAAGCCCATCAGCATCGGCCTGATCGCCAACCGGCGCGGTTCGAGCCCCAGCGCCATGCCCACGCCGATCTCCCTCCGCTGTGCTTCGACCGTACGACTGATCAGGTTGAACGCACCGAATGTCGCGCCGGCCAGGATCAGGAACGCGAACACGTCGAACAGCTGCTGGTCGTTCTCGGCGTCGTCGTACAGGATCCGGTAGCCGTCGATGTCATCGGTATCGGTCACCGTGACTCCCAAGCCGGGGAGCTTGCGGTCGATCTCGCGCTCGAGCTGACGCGCGACCGCTGCATGGTCGGAACCGGGGCGCAGGACGAGGGCGAGGTCGTTGACCCGATCGGGCCGGCCGGTCAGCCGCTGGGCGGAGTGCAGCGGGACGAACACCGGGCTGAACTCGGATTCGCCGCTGAACGCGCCACCCGGACCCTGCACGACGAAGGTCTCCGGCGAGGTCCCCAGGCCGGTCACCTCCACCGAAGCACCCCCGGCCAGCTCGACCCGCGCCGGCGGGACGATCCCGTTGCCGTCTGCGTACTGCGGGTCGAGCACGGCCGTGGTGCGCGGCCGGTCGGTGGCCTGCCACTCGCCCGACTTGAGGCCGACCGCGTCGACCGGTGGGCCGGTCACCTCGACCCCGTCCACCGACCGGGCCGGTCCGGTCTCGACCCCTACGATCTGACCCGGGGTCGTCACCGGCCGGCCGTCGCCCGAGACGGCCGTTATCTGGGTCGGCAGGATCAACCGCTCGCTGGCCGCCGTGATCTCGTCCGCGTCCGGTATCGCTTCCGCGGCGTCCAGCAGCGCCCCGGTCGGGATGAACGAGCCTTGCTCGGCCTGGACCCTCAGGTCGTGGACGTTCAGTGCGCCGAAGCTGGCGTCATTGGAGTCCACCCGCCAGTCGCGCATGCTTCCGAGCCCCGCCGCCAGGCCCACTCCGCCGGCCAGCAGCAGGCCGATCGCCACGATCAGCGGCCAGCGACGGCGGAGGTCCCGCCACGACCAGAGCAGCCAGAATCGGGGACCCCGCACGGTCGATCGCTACCAGTGGAGCTCCGCCATGTCGGCCGGCTCGTTCGGGCGGTCGGACTCGATCCGGCCACTGGAAAGCTCGACGATCCGGTCGGCGACCCGGGCGATCTCGCGGTTGTGGGTGACGATCAGGACCGCTGTGCCGGCGGTATGGGTCACCTCGTGCAACAGCTCCAGGATCTGCACGCCGGTCTGGAAGTCGAGCTCTCCGGTCGGCTCGTCGGCGAGCACGACCGGATTGCCGGCAACCAGGGCGCGGGCGATCGCGACGCGCTGCTGCTCGCCGCCGGAGAGTTCGTGCGGAAAATGGTCAGCGCGGTCGCCCAGCCCGACCCGCCCGAGCACCCCCATTGCCGCCTCGGCGGCGTCGCTTCGTCCGGCGATGTCGCCACCGAACCGGACGTTCTCGAGCGCGGTCAGACCGGGGAACAGGTTGAAGGTCTGGAATATGAACCCGATCCGGTGGCGGCGCAGCGCGAACAGGTCAGCCCGGGAGGACTCGGCCAGGTCTTCTCCGGCAATCACCACCGAGCCGACGGTCGGGGTGTCCAGCGCCCCGATCAGGTTGAGCAGCGTGGTCTTGCCGCTCCCGGACGGGCCGAGGATCACCACGAACTCACCCGCGCTCACGGTCAGGCTGACCTCGTCGAGCGCTTTCAGCGTGCGCCCGCCTATCTCATAATGCCGGCCCGCTCCCCGCAGATCGATCAGCGGGTCGACGGTCCGGGCGGTGTCCGATTCCATCGATTCAGCCTAGTACGGGAAACCGGTGGCCGGCCAGGCGGGCGGGAGGAACCGTTTGCCTACCGGGCAGTGAGTTTGTAGCTTGTGCACATGGCCCAAGTCCAGAACCCGGAAGCCGCGCCAGGAAACGAAGAGGCGGTGCGCGCCTGGGACACGGTGCTGTACGAGCGCTGGAAGAAGAACCGCGAGGTGTTCGTCGGTGCGCTGGACGAAGTCACCGGCCAGGTATTTGACAGCTCGCCACCACCGGTCGGCGGGCGCTGCATCGACGTTGGGTGCGGGTTCGGTGAAACGACCCAGCAGCTGGCCGGGATGGTCGGGGACGAAGGGTTCGTCCTCGGCACCGATTCCTCACCGAGGTTCATCGAGGACGCCCGGCGCGAAGCGGACGAAGCGGGCGTCGAGAACGTCGCGTTCGAGGTTTCCGATGCGCAGTCCGCTGCCTGGGCCCCGGAATTCGACTACGCGTTCTCACGCATGGGGACGCAGTTCTTCGCCGCACCGGTTCCCGCGATGCGGGCGATCCGCGGGGCGCTCAAGCCCGGCGGCAAGCTCGGCAAGGTCTGTTGGACCCGCAAGAGCGAAAGCCGGATCTGGGCGGAAACCGAGGAGGTCGTACAGCGGTTCCTTTCCCGGCCCGACGAGTACGAGGCCGACACCTGCGGGCCGGGCCCGTTCTCGCTGGGCAACCCGGATACCTGCCGCGGAATCCTCGAAGCTGCCGGGTTCGACGAGGTCGACCTGAAAAGGCGCGACTTCGACTACTACATGGGCAAGGACATGGACGAGGCGGTCGACGCCCTGCTGGCGATCGGCCCCGGCGCCGAGCTGATCCGCCTGAATGGAGAGCACGGCGAGAGCCGGCGTCCAGAAATAGTCGAGGCCCTGACCGACCACTACACCGAGTGGGAGCAACCCGACGGCTCGATCGTCGGGCACGGGTCGGTCTGGATCGTCACCGCGACCAATCCGGGCTAGGTCCGGCTCGGCAGGTCCAGGCCGACGGTGCCGGCGCAACGGAGACCCGCTCGGACATGATCGCGGCAGTCAACCTCGGCCTGAAGTTCCTGCTCGAGGTTGCCGCCGTCGTGGCATTCGCCTATTGGGGGGCCAACACCGACGGATTGCCGCTGTCGCTGATCCTGGCCATAGCGGTGCCGGTGGTCGTGATCGCCGCCTGGGCGGTCTTCGCGGCGCCGAAGTCGGCCCGGCGGCTCCCCGCCCAGGCCAGGATCCCGTTCGAGCTGGCGGTATTCGTGGCGGCGGTGCTCACCCTGCTGGCTGCGGGAGCCTCCGGAGCGGCGCTGGTCATGGCAGTCCTGGTCGCGCTCAACGCGATCGGGCTGACCGTCTTCCGGCAGTGGGAGCACTGAGGAGTAGCGGGAGCATCGAGGCCGCGAGCCGAGCAACGATGCCGGCGTTCGGGGGCGCATTCGTGAATGGTCTGATCGAGAGCTCGGGCGAGGTTATGCTTAGACAGGTCTAGCCCACAACCCCGGAGGGTCCCATGCGCTTCCTGCCTCGCCCCACCTACGCCAACGTAGTCGCGACGCTCGCGATCTTCATTGCCTTGGGTGGCATCAGCTACGCGGCTACCAATCTCGGCAAGAACAGCGTCGGCACCAAGCAGATCAAGAAGAAAGCGGTGACCACGCCGAAGATCAGGAAGGACGCGGTTACCGCGCCGAAGCTCAGGAAGGACGCGGTGGCCACGCCGAAGATCAGGAAGGACGCGGTGACCGGCGCGAAGATCAAGCAGGATGCGGTCGGCACCTCGAAGCTCGCGAACGGGGCCGTCACCCAGGGGAAGGTCGATCCGAACCTGCTGGCTTCGATCGACTCAGAGGCGCAACTGAAGGTCCTCAACGGCGATGGCAGCGTCCTGGGAACTCTGGCCGGGGTGCTGCCGTCCGGTATACCGATCTTCCAGGTCATCATCGACGGCGGGATCTATACCTACCTTCCCTCGGGTCAGGTCTACCCGTTTACCGGTCCCTCTCCGGCGTACAAGAACAACGCCTGCAGCGGCACGGCGTACGTCGAAGCCGACGACCAGGCGGAGGCGGACCTCCTGTTCGCCAACCTGGCCGGCGGGCCGTCGCGAATCACCTACCGGACGACCGCAGGCGGCAATCTCGGACCGGTGTCGGCATGGCAGTTCACCAAGACAACCGAGAACGTCGTGGGGCAGAACCTGTGGGAACGGGATGACACCGGAGCTTGTGTGCCGACCAGCAGTAGTCCGTTCACGGGCGTGCTGATAGCACTGGATCCCGTCACCGCACCGCCCGAAGGGATCGCACCGTTGACCATCGGCTAGCGCTCGACCCGCGTGTTTCCGGCGGCCTGGCAGGGTCACCGGAAGCACGCAGGGGGTCCTGCCCCTCCAGCAGCGCAACGAATTGGCGCGCACCTTCGGTCACGTGCGGATTCCCGCGGGTGGATTCGCTAGTGTGGCGCCCTCGGCAGTCCGGACGAGAACGAAGGGAAGGCGGGGCAGGTGACAGGGATCGGTGCGGCACGAGCATGGAGCAGGATCGTCGGCGCGGTTGTCGTGGCCGTCGGATCAATGCTCGCCTTGACGGCGCTCCCGGCTTCAGCCGCTCTGCCCCCGGGCCCCTGGGTCCATCCCGCCGCCGACATCTCGGCGCCCGATCGGACTGCCCGCGAACCCCAGGTCACCTTTTCACCGGACGGTACAGCGACGGCCGTCTGGCGCAGCTCCGACGGAGCCAACACGATCGTCCAGGCGGCGACCCGGCCTCCCGGCGGGGTCTTCGGTACCCCGGTCGACCTTTCCGAAAGCGGCCGGGACGCGGAGCACCCCCAGATCTCTTCCTCGCCCGACGGCACCGTGACCGCCGTCTGGCAGCACTCCGACGGGGCAAACACGATCATCCAGGCGGCGACTCGGCCTCCGGATGGAGGCTTCGGAAGCCCTGTTGACCTCTCGGAACCCGGGCAGGACGCCGGAGGGCCGCAGCTGACCTCCGGCCCCGACGGTGCGACGGCCGTCTGGCAGCGCTCCGACGGAGCCAACACGATCGTCCAGGCGGCGACCCTCGCGCCCGGTGGCGACTTCGGGGATCCGGTGGATCTCTCGGAACCCGGGCAGGACGCCGTGCATCCCCAGGTGGACAGTTCGCCCGCCGGAACTACGACTGCCGTCTGGGAGCGCTCCAACGGCACCAACATGGTGGTCCAGGCGGCGACCCGCCCGGCGGGCGGTTCTTTCGGTGACCCGGCGCCTATTTCCGAAACCGGCCCCGGGCCCGACGCCTTCGCCCCCCAGATTGCCTCAGGTGCCGATGACACCGCGATCGTCGTTTGGCACCGCTGGAACGGAAGCAGGGAAGTGGTGCAGGCTGCGACGCGGGAGTCAGGAGGGTCGTTCGGCGCCCCGGTCGACATCTCCGACACCTCGGACGGTGCGTTCGGTCCGCAGATCGCGTTCGGACCCGACAGCACCGCGATTGCCGTATGGCGGCGCGACGCCTTCGGCATCACCAGGATCCAGGCTGCCATCCGGCCTCCAGGCGGGGCGTTCGGGCAGCCGGTTGAGGTCTCGGGAGCCGGCGGCAACGCGAACGAGCCGCGGATCGTGTTCGGGCCGGACGGTACCGCCACCTCGGTCTGGCGACGGGTCGGCGCAGGCAGCTACGTGATCCAGGCCGCGTCGCGGCCCCCGGGAGGGGCGTTCGGTACCCCGGTCGATCTTTCGGCCGCCGGCGGCGACGCACAGAACCCCCAGGCCGACACCGCGCCCGACGGAACCGTGCTCGCGGTGTGGCGCCGCTTCGATCACGTCGACATCATCCAGTCGATCAACACCCTGCGGCCTTCGCCGCTGGTCGGAGTGGCCAAGCTGGGATCGGGTGAGGGCACGGTGACGTCCAGCGCGGCCGGGATCGAGTGCGGCCCGGTCTGCGCCGGAAGCTTCCCCTCGTTCACCAACGTGACCCTGACCGCCACCCCGGAGCCCGACAGCACGTTCGAAGGATGGCGGGGAGCCTGCGCCGGGGCGGCCGGGAACACCTGCGACCTGGCGATGGTCGACAACCGGAACGTGATCGCCGACTTCGCGGCAGCGCCCCCCGGAAAGCCGGAGCTCAGGATAAGCCGGGTGGTCCCGAAGAACCCGAAGGTCGAACCCGGCGAAGTCGTCAAGATCCAGGTGACCGGGAAGAACGTCGGCGAAGCGGTCGCCGAGAACGCCAAGCTCTGCCTGAAGGTCAACGGCAGCGTGAGACAGAAGCTGAAGCCGAAAGGCGATTCCTGCCACGACCTCGACTCACTCGACCCGGGTCAGGCGAAGACCCGCGCCTTCCGGCTCAAGGCCACGGCCAAATCCGAAGAGGGCAGGAAGTACCAGATCAAGTACAAGCTCTACGCAACAGGCACCAGCACCGCAAAACGCCCCGACAAGGTGAAAGTGGTCTAGCGGCCCGCTGGATGATGCCGATCAAACCGGCGCGGGCAAGGCCAACAGAAGACCGCCCTCGAATAACTTCCGGACTCGCAGGGGGTCCGTCGGTGTGCCAGAAGGGTCCATCGGTGTGACAGGAGAAGGCGTGACGAAAAAGGGGATATCAGCAGTGCTCAGATTCGTAAATGGTTCAATCCGTGGGTTGTCGGCATGACGTCGTGCGATGATCGCGTGGCCCGCAGATCGAACGCCGGACAGCGACTGAGCGCAATCGTCTTCGCCGCTTTCGTCGCCGCGGTGATGCTTGTCGCCGCCGCAGAAAGCGCTCCCGCACAATCCCAGCCGGCGGAAGAGGGGATCGGCCTGCTGTTCGCCCAGACTGCCAGCAAGGGCACGTTCAAGCCGATCAAGGGCACCCCGCGCTTCCGGCTGAGCCTTCGCGGGGTCAACCCGCAGGTGGTGTGGTTCTCAGACCGACCGGCCCGCCAGAGCGGGCAGATCCCAGTTCGAGGCTTCACGCGCTCCTGGGCGGGCTTCGGGTTCAACGAGAACCCGCCGAACGCCGCTCTTACCCTGCTGCGCGCCGATGAGAACCAGGACACGGTAATCGTCGAACTTCGCAACCCCCGATACCGGAAGAAGACCAAGCGCAAGCCGAACAGGCTCAGCTACTCGGCGCGGCTGCTCAATGCGGCAACCGGCAACCTCTCCTACCTGGAGTCGGATCGCGACCGCCGAGTCAAGCGGCGATTCAGGGTTCCCTCGCTGTTCATCGACGATGCCGCCGCAAACGTGATCGGTGACTGTGTGATCGCTCCTTACACAAAGTGCCCTGGTGCCTCACTGGCCGCAGCCAACCTCAAGAAGGCCGATCTCAAGGATGCCGACCTCACGGATGCCAACCTGTTCGGAGCCTTCCTGAGCCAAGCCGACCTGAGCGGGGCCAACCTGAGCCGGGCCTACCTGAGCCGGGCCGACCTGCGCTACGCCAACCTGACCGCGGCCAAACTGGTCTTGGCCGACCTGACCGGAGCCGACCTGACCGTTGCCGAGCTTGGCGGAGCCATACTGGTCCAAGCCGACCTGGCCGGGGCCAAACTGCGAGCGGCCAAACTTTTCGGTGCCAACCTGAGCATTGCCAGCTTGCACGGAGCCGACCTGCGCGAGGCCGACCTGAGCGGGGCCAACCTGATCCGGGCCGACCTGAGCGGGGCCGACCTGAGCGGGGCCAACCTCAGCGGAGCACGTTTCTGCCGGACGAAGATGCCGGGCGGGGGTTACAACGACAGCGACTGTCGCTAGCTGGATTGGCTCGATAGCGCCGAAAAACAATGCCGGGGGAGGGACTCGAACCCCCGACACGCGGATTATGATTTTTCCGTGGGGGATCCGTCTAGTGCGCGTGTTCGCTTTCTAGTGCGGAAACGCGGCTTCGGGTTGCGTGCCAATGCGTGCTGTATCCGTGTCGGTTGTTACCACTCTGTTACCACCCATGGGGGCATCGAGGGCACCGCCGAGGTCGTCGTCCAACAGGTGCGTGTATACGGACAGGGTGAAGGCGGGGGAGGCGTGGCCAAGCCACCGTTGAACCTGAACTGCGTTTCGCCCCGCTGCAAACAGGCGTGTGGCGCAAGTGTGGCGAAAAGTGTGGAAGCCGATCCAGCCGACTCCGGCCAGCTTGGCGGTCGGCACCAGCGCCCGCCGCCTCACATTCTCCTGCCGTAGCGGCGCACCGTTCCTGGCGGGAAAGACAAGGCCGCTCTCTCCCAGCCCTTCGGTTCGCTGGCGCAGCGTCTTCAGGTCGTCGGTGACGGTGAGCGGTAGCGGTATGTCGCGCCTGCCTGCCCTTGACTTCGGCGGGCCGAACCTACCCTTTACATATGCCCGCCGGACCTTCAGTACGGGATCAGACCCTTCGAGCCTGAGGTCTCGCCAGCGAAGGGCGAACGACTCCGACACCCTGATGCCAGTCGCAGCTAGGACATCGAAGAAAAGTCGCCATCGTTCTGGGCAACAGTCCAGGAACAGCGACAACTCGTCAGTCGTCAGCGCCTTGACGACAAGCTCGTCGGTGTCGGTGCCCGTGTCGATGCGATGCTGCTCGTCACGGGGGCTCAAGGCGATCCTGTCTGCCGGGTTGTGCCCGATGAGGTTGTCGCCCCTTGCCGTCGCCAGACAGGCTCTCAAAGGCGCGAGAATGCGCTTGATGGTGGCATCCGCCAGATAGGTCGGCTTGACCTCCAGTGGTAGCGACAGAGCTTCAACGCCCTCACTCGCGGCCCTGGCTGAGCGACGCTCCTCTGCTCGAAGTTTTCCCTGCTCGTCTTCGGACTCCAGCCATTTGACCAGCTTGCGGATGTGCGACGGCCTGATGGCGGAGACGGGAAGGTGGCCGAGGTTGGGGACGATGTAGCGGTTCAGATCGCGGAGGTAATCATCGCGGGTCGCCTCCTTAAAGCCCCGCTGCCCCTGTCCCTGGTATTCCCCGATCCATTCGGTGGCGTACTGACCGAACAGAAGGCGCTGGGGAGCCTGATAGCTGCCTGCCTTCACGGCCCGCTCCCGTTCCCGTTTCAGGTTTCGAGCATCGTCGAGCGTGCGGGTGCTCTCCCGTCGCTGGACACCCTCAGGGTCCCGGTAAGCGACTACATACCGTGAACCCCTCCGGTAGATGCCGGGCGTCCTCGTCCTCTCGTGCTTTGCGGCCATCATTTGTCTCCGTTTCGTGGTTGGCCGCCGGACATCGGGCCAGTCTTGATCGTCTTCACCGACTGCAGCTTTCTGACAAGTATCGGTCGAGCGCCTCTCGGCGGACTAAGGTGCGGCTGCCGTCCTTGACGAAGTCGATGCGGCGCTGGCTTGTCAGGTCGTAGATGCGCTTCGGCTGGCAGCGCAGATAGTCAGCGGCTTCGGACACGGTCATGAGGGGCGATGCCTTGGGGTTGCCCGTTAGCTCGACTACACGGGCGGCAATGGCCTCGACCAGCTCGTCGGGAATGTCGATTTGGACATTCACTTAATTGCGCCCCCCGCGAACAGAGGGGGTGCTTTTTGGTGCGGTTTCCTTCCTATTCTTTCGTCTTTAACTCCAACGCTTTGTTCAACAATTGCCTGAAACAGCACCAAACGACACCAGAGCGAGGTCATCGTCCGGCCCCCGATCCAACTGAAATCCCTTTCCAAATAGGCTTTCCGCCGACTGGCCCGAGCGACACCTCCGGGTGAAGCTCCTGAACCCTGCGATTGAAGTTTTGCTTGCCAAGCGGGCGGCGGTTCGACTCGAAACACCAGTCTTTGTAGGCCGGAAAGAGGCTCGCCTTCGGCGTGCTACCACCGGGTTCTATCCGGCAGACCTCGTTGAAGAAGCCCGCGACGGTGTCGGTGTCAATGCGGAAGCGGTCAGCCGCCGCCTGGCTCGAATCGCCTACTGTGAAGTGCCCGCGATCCAACAGCGCGGGCAGCCGGCCCAACCCTTCGTTGACTAGGCCGGAAAGCTCACGGCCAGTGGTGATCCTGTCGATCAGGCGACGGTCTGCCTTGCTTCCTTCGAAGCGATGGTTGAACTCAAAGATCAGCCATCGTCGAAAGAAGGCGTCTGACGAATCGCTGGTGGCCGGGGGGTGGTTGGCGCTGAACAGCAGCCGGCAGTAGACGACCATTCGAAATGCGTCCCCGTATTTGCGCTCGCCCATGATCGAGTCGCCCCCGGTTATCGCCTTGAAGGCGCTGCTGGACTGAAGTGCCCGGTGGTCCAGGTCAGCGAAGGTATTCAGCAGTTTGCCGCCGAGCTGGGCTGCCGCGAACTTGTCCTCTTCGAGCCGCTGGAGCGGGACATTGCTGACATTGCCAGGACCAAGCATCGCTTCGATCTGGCGGATCGCGGTGGACTTCCCGTTTCCCCCGCTACCCCTAGCCATGAAAGCAATCTGGAGGTCGTTGCGTGGGATCAGGAAGTAGCCGACCATTTCGAGCCAGGGTTCAGCCGCGTCGGGTTCAAGCACCTGCGTGAGGAATTCCAGCGTGGTCGGACAATCTGCGTCCGGGTCGTAGTTGACCGGGATT
>JAGQUV010000053.1 GCA_020438295.1 Solirubrobacterales bacterium | reverse complement strand
CCTGGTACTCGGGGCGCTGGTGGCTGCCCTCGATCCAGGAGTACCTGAACAACATCGAGCTCCGCCGCAAAGAACGGACCTGGCACCAGCCCTATTTCGTCGGTCGCTGATTCCCCGTCTCCTCGCCGACCCCCGTCTCCTCGCCGATCCCCCGCCGATCCTGGTGGTCTCAAACTCGCCTGGTGATCCAGATTTCACCCCGCTGAGGGGGGACGATCTGGATCACCGAGCAGTAAACGGGTTCCTGCTGGCGGACAGGACTTGGCAACGGACAGGACTTGGCAGCCGGCAGATCTGGGCCAGAGGCAGGTCTCGGTTGCGGCAGACCTTGGTCACGGACGGTCCTCGCTGCTGAGGCCGGCGGCGGTGCCTCCGCCTGGGGACCGGGAGCTACTCGGTGGCGGCGGCGGTCAATCGTCCGCCGGGAGCCCTGCTATTCGGTGGCGGACCCGGTGGCGGTGTCGCCTCCGGAGGCCGGTTCGTCGGGCTTGGGGGTGGGGCCACCCTCACCGGGGGCGCCGACTCCGACCTTCTCCGGTTCCTTCTTCTTCGCCTTCGGCTTCTTGCGCGGCTTGGTCACCTTCATCTTGAACGGCCTGTCGTCCTCGTCACCGTCCGGGTCGCGCTTGACGGTGACCAGTGACCCGGCGACCGAGTCGCCCCCACCGGCCTTCAGCACCTCGTCGGCCAGCGGGTCCTCGATGTAGCGCTGGATCGCCCGGCGCAACGGACGGGCGCCCATCGAGGGGTCCCAGCCCTTGTCGACCAGGTAGTCCTTGGCTTCGTTGTCCAGTTCGAGCATCAGCTCGTGTTCGGCGATCTGGTTGCGGACCCGGCCCAGCATCAGCTCGATGATCTCGCGGACTTCTTCGCGGCTCAGCTTGTGGAAGACGATGACCTCGTCGATCCGGTTGAGGAACTCCGGCCGGAAGACCTTCTTCAGCTCGCTGGTGATGCGGCCCTTCATGTCCTCGTACGAGATCCCGGTCTCGTCCGAGACGGTGAAGCCGACGCCCTGGTTCCGGGCTATCTCGCTGGCCCCGATGTTCGAGGTCATGATGATGATCGCGTTGCGGAAGTCGACCGTGCGGCCCTGGGCGTCGGTCAGCCGTCCGTCCTCCAGGATCTGGAGCAGGATGTTGAAGACGTCGGGGTGGGCCTTTTCGATCTCGTCGAGCAGCAGCACCGAGTACGGCTTGCGACGAACCGCTTCGGTCAGCTGGCCGCCCTCGTCGTAGCCGACATAGCCGGGAGGCGAGCCGACCAGGCGGCTGACCGCGTGCTTTTCCATGTACTCGGACATGTCGATCCGGACCATCGATTCCTCGTCGCCGAACAGGAATTCGGCCAGGGTCCGGGCGAGCTCGGTCTTGCCGACCCCGGACGGGCCGAGGAACACGAACGAGCCGGCCGGGCGCTTGGGGTCCTTGATCCCGGCGCGGGAGCGGCGGATCGCCTTGGAGACGGCCTCGATCGCGGCCTCCTGGCCGACCACGCGCTTGTGCAGCTCGTTCTCCATGTCGATCAGCTTCTTGGTCTCGGCCTCGGTCAGCTTGAAGACCGGGATGCCGGTCCACATCGAGACGATGTCGGCGATCTCCTCCTCGCCGAGCGTCGGGCGCTCGCCCTCTTCACCTTCGGCCCACTCCTCCTCGAGCTGGCGCTTGCGGGTGGTCAGCTGGCGCTCTGTGTCGCGCAGGTTGGCCGCCTTCTCGAACTCCTGGGCCTCGATCGCCGCCTCCTTCTCGCGGCGGGCGGTCTCGATCTCCTCCTCGAGATCGCGGTAGACGGGGGGTGCCGTCATCGACTTGATCCGCATCCTCGAGGCGGCCTCATCGATCAGGTCGATCGCTTTGTCGGGCAGGAACCGGTCGGAGATGTAGCGGTCGGCCAGCTCGGCCGCCGACTCGAGTGCCTCGTCGGAGATCTGGACCTTGTGGTGCTGCTCGTAGCGCTCACGCAGTCCTTCGAGGATCTTCACCGTCTGCTCGGGTGTCGGCTGGTCGACCTTGATCTGCTGGAAGCGGCGTTCGAGTGCCGAATCGCGCTCGAGGTACTTGCGGTACTCGTCGAGCGTGGTTGCGCCGATCGTCTGGATCTCGCCGCGGGCGAGGGCCGGCTTGAGGATCGAGGCGGCGTCGATCGCGCCTTCGGCCGCGCCGGCGCCGACCAGGTTGTGGATCTCGTCGATGAACAGGACGATGTCGCCGCGCTGGGCAATCTCCTTCATCACCTTCTTCAGCCGCTCCTCGAACTCGCCGCGGTACTTGGAGCCGGCGACCAGCGCGGCCAGGTCGAGCGTGTAGATCTGCTTGTTGCGCAGCATCTCGGGGACCTCGCCGTTGATGATCCTCGCGGCCAGGCCCTCGACTACGGCGGTCTTGCCCACGCCGGGCTCGCCCAGGAGGACAGGGTTGTTCTTCTGGCGGCGGGAGAGGATCTGCATGATGCGCTCTATCTCGACCTCGCGGCCGACCACCGGGTCGAGCTTTCCGTCCTCGGCCAGCTTGGTCAGGTTGCGCCCGAACTGGTCCAGCAGCTTCGAAGACTTCTTGCCACCGGATTCGGCCTGGCCCCCTCCGGTGCTCTGGCCCTGACCCGGCCTGCGGCCGCCCGGCCCGGACAGCATCCGGATCACCTCGTTGCGGATCTTGTCGGAGTCGGCGTCGAAGTCGAGCAGGATCCGCGCCGCGACGCCCTCGTTCTCACGAACCAGGCCGAGCAGGATGTGCTCGGTGCCGATGTAGTTGTGACCCAGGCTCAATGCCTCGCGCAGGGCGAGCTCGAGCACCTTCTTGGCCCGCGGGGTGAACGGGATCTGGCCCGAAGTGACTTCCTCGCCCGAGCCGACGATGCGGACTACCTGGGCCCGGACCCGTTCCACGGTGATGTCGAGCGACTCGAGCACCCTGGCAGCCAGGCCCTCCTCTTCGCGCAGCAGCCCGAGCAGGATGTGCTCGGTGCCGATGTAGTTGTGCTTGAGCGTGCGCGCCTCTTCCTGGGCCAGGACGACTACCTGTCGGGCGCGCTCTGTGAATCTCTCGAACAAGTTTCTCTCTACCTCAGGCCTCGGATGTTTGCTCAGTATCGGTTATCGGTCGGCGGTTTGCTGCTGTCTCTGACTTTTCGGGCGAAATCCGGCGGAAATCGGGACGGCTCGACGCCGGCTGCCCTATCCACTTTTCGGTGACTTTCACCGAGGGATCTGACCTCCGGTCTGTCGGGCACGGACTGATAACGCAGTATACCGAGGACCTTTCGCGGCCGGAAGAACTGCACGGCCAGGTCCATCCGACCCGCCTCGCAGTCGGCGCCGCCAACCCGCGCGTGGTGCCTGGAGCGACCACCGGGCCGGCGCAGCGGTCGGCGGGACGGTTGCGGATCGGCCGGTTCGCTCAGGAACCGGAGGTCTGGTTTTCGATCGTCCCCATCAGGTCGTGCCACGATTTCGCGAACGAATCCTTGCCTTCCTGCTGAAGCCTCGCCGCCAATTCGTCGATGTCGAAGCCGCCTGCCACGTAGTCGGCCAGGACCTCTTCGGCATCGCCGCCGTCGGGGGCGATCGGGTCCCCGGTCACCCCGTGGTCGGCGTAGGCGAGCAGGGTCGCCTCGGGCATCGTGTTGACCGTGTGCGGGGCACCGAGCGCCTCGACGTACAGCACGTCGGAGGCCTCCGGGTCCTTGGTCCCGGTGCTGGCCATCAGCAGCCTCTGGGTCATCGCGCCCTCGTTGGCCAGGCGCTGACTGCGGTCGCTCGCGATCAGTTCACGGTACGCGGCGTAGCAGCGGCGCCCGATCGCGATGCCGAGCTTGGCCCTGAGCGTGTCCGGAACCTCGTCCACCACGGCGACGTCCCAGCGACTGAGGAACAGCGAAGCGACCGAGTTGACCGCGGGGTTCAGCCCGGCTTCGATCCGGCGCTCCACTCCCTTCATGTAGGCGTCGGCCGCAGCCTGGTACTGCTCGCGCGAGAACAGCAGGGTCACGTTGACCGGTACGCCCTCGAAGATCACCTGCTCGATCGCCGGCAGGCCGGCCGGGGTACCGGGGATCTTGATGAACAGGTTCTCGCGGTCGGCCCGCTTGTGCAGGTCGATCGCCTGCCTGATCGTCGCCTCGGTGTCATCGGCTAGCAACGGAGAGACTTCGAGCGAGACGAAGCCGTCGACCCCGGCCGTCCGCTTGTGCGTCTCGGCGAACAGGTCGGCCGCCCGGCGCAGGTCGTCGAAGGCCAGGCCGAAGAAGATCTGCTCGGGGTCGTCCAGCTCGGACGAGAGCTCGGCGATCTGGGCGTCGTAGTCGCTGCCCCCCGAGATCGCCTTGTCGAAGATGGTCGGGTTAGAGGTCAGGCCGGTCACCGAGAGCTCGGCGATGTACCGCTCGAGGTCGCCGTCGTCGAGCATCGAGCGGGTGATGTTGTCCACCCACAGGCTCTGGCCCTGGTCGTGCAGTCTGCGGTTGTTCTCGTTCAAGATCCTCTCCCGGCGATCGACGTGTAAGCGAGCTCGATCCCGAGGTTACCCCCTCGGGCACTAGACCGGGTAACAATCCTGTTGACCGGAAGCCGGGTGCTTCGAAATCCCGGCCGCACAGCGCAGCGAAGCGGGCGGGATTCCTTGTGTGCCGGGTAACAATCCTGTTGACCGGACGCCGGGTGCTTCGAAATCCCGGCCGCACAGCGAAGTGAAGCGGGCGGGATTCCTTGTGTGCCGGGTAACAATCCTGTTGACCGGAAGCCGGGTGCTTCGAAATCCCGGCCGCACAGCGAAGTGAAGCGGGCGGGATTCCTAGTCCCGCATCGCGGGGAACAGGACGACCTCGCGCAGCGAGTGGGTCCCGGTCAGCATCATCACCAGGCGGTCGATGCCGAGGCCGACCCCGCCGGTCGGCGGCATGCCCTGCTCGAGCGCCTCGATGAAGGTCTCGTCGTAGGGTTGGGTCTCCTCGTCGCCGCGGTCGAGCTCACCGGCCTGCTGCTCGAATCGCCGGCGCTGCTCGTCGGGGTCGTTCAGCTCGGTGAACGAGTTGGCGATCTCGACCCCGCCGATGAACGCCTCCCAGCGCTCGACCACGCCCTCCTTCTCGCGGTGGGCCTTGGCGAAGGGCGAGAGCTCGACCGGATAGTCGAGGACGAAGGTCGGCTCGATCAGCGTCGGCTCGACCCGTTTGGAGAAGAGCGTGTCGACCAGCTTGCCCCAGCCGACGGTCTCCTCTAGCTCGACCTCCATGGCCGCGGCCAGCGATTCGCGTCCGGTCTCCTTCTCGATGTCGATGCCGGTGCAGTCGAGGATCGCATCGCGCAGGGTGACCCGGCGCCACGGTGGCGCCAGGTCGATCTCTTTGCCGTCACGCTCGATCCGGGGCCGGCCGAGCACGTCGGTCGCAACCTCCGAAACCAGTGACTCCAGGTCGGAGGCCGTCTTTGCGTAGTCGGCGTAGGCCTCGTACCACTCCAGCATGGTGAACTCGGGGTTGTGCTTGGGCGAGATTCCCTCGTTGCGGAAGTCCTTGCCCAGCTCGTAGACCCGATCGATTCCGCCCACCACGCACCGCTTCAGGTACAGCTCGGTGGCGATCCTCAGGTAGAGCTCGCGGTCGAGCGTGTGATGGTGGGTCGTGAACGGACGGGCCAGGGCGCCGCCGTAAAGCGGCTGGAGCACCGGCGTCTCCACCTCGAAGAAGTCGTGGTCGTCGAGCCAGCGGCGGATCGAGCTGACCGTGCGGGCCCGGACCCGGAAGATCTCCCGGCTCTCCTGGTTGGCGATCAGGTCGAGTTCACGCCTCCGGTAGCGGGTCTCGGTGTCCTCCAGCCCGTGGAACTTGTCGGGGGGAGGTCGCAGCGACTTGGCCAGGATCTGCCAGGAGGAGACCTCGATCGAGAGCTGACCGCGGCGGGTGACCACGACGCGGCCCTCCACCCCGAGGATGTCGCCGAGGTCGAGATCGTCGAGCAGCGAAAAGGCGTCCTCGCCGAGCACGTCGGCTTTGGCGTGGAGCTGGATCTGGCCGCTCGGGCCGCGCAGGTCGATGAACGCCGCTTTGCCGTGCCCGCGCCGGGCGACTACGCGGCCGGCGACCCGGTGGACCGAGTCGGTCTCTGTCCCGGCTTCGAGCCTCTGGTGCTCGGCCAGGACCGAGGCGATCTCCTCACGGTCGGGGAAATCGTGGGGGAAGGGGTCGATCCCGGCGGTGCGCAGCCGGTCCAGTTTCTCGCGCCGCTCCGCCAGCAGGTTGCTGGCTTCGGCCCCGGGTTGGTCTGGTTTCGGTTCGCTCACTTCGGCTCGCGCCAGATCATCCCGGATCCCGGTCGTTTTGGCATCCGACTCATCGGGTCCTGGGGGTCATCGCCGCAAGGTCCCGAACGGCGCGATCCTATGCAGCTTCGATCTTGGTGATCTTGAATTCCTTCTCCGGTCCCCGCGGCGAAGGCACTTTCACGATCTGGTTGACCTTGCCGCCGATCAGCGCGGCGCCGATCGGTGACTCGCTGGACAGCTTGCCGACGTTGAGGTCGGCCTCGGTCGAACCGACGATCTGGAACTTGCGTGAGTTGCCGGAGTCCTGGTCCTTGATGTGGACGATCGAGCCGAACTCGACCTCGCCGCTCTTACCCCCGCCTTCCTCGACCACGGTCGAGCGGCGGAGCCTCTCTTCCAGCAGGGCGATCTGCTGTTCGATCTGGGCCTGTTCGTTCTTGGCGTCGTCGTACTCGGCGTTCTCGGAGATGTCACCGAAGTCGCGCGCCTCCCGAATTCGTTCGGAGACCTCGCGCCGGCGCACGGTGGTCAGGTACTCGATCTCCTCTTCGAGCTTCTTCAGGCCTTCGGGTGTGATTTCAGACTGGCGGCTCACTAGTATCAACCTCTCTTGGGTTCGCCGGGCAAGTTGCTTCCGGCCCAACAAGTAACGCCCTGGACGACGACCCGAGGGTGCCGGCAGGGCAGCGGAGCGGGATTATAACGAGCTGCCCGCCGGGGCCATCACTTCGGTCAGCGTCCCGGCGAAAAGCTCCGGGTCCTCGACCTGGGGGTAGTGCCCGAGCTGCTCGAACCTGACCGCGTCCAGATCCGGCCTCAGCTCGAGCAGGCCGCCCAGCACCTGGGGGACCGCAACCGGGTCTTCCATCCCCCAGGCCAGGTGCAGGTCACCCTGCCAACGGCGGATCGCCCCGTGCCAGCGATCGGCGTAGATCACCCGCTCGTCCATGTAGGAAACGAGCTTGTGGCCCAGCCGGTTGCCGTCGTTGTAGGTCATCAGGGCCCAGTTGTCGACCGCGTCCTCGTCGGTCAGCGGGTGGGCTTCGGAGAAGACCGACGCGAACTGGTGTCGGAAGAAGGCCTCGTTGGCGAAGCGGGCGGCCAGCGGCCCGAGCGGGCCCCGCAAGAGCTTCTGGGCGAGGGTCGGATTGGAGCGCTCGATCAGGATCGAGCCGTTGAACAGCAGGACCGAACCGAGATCGAAGCCGAGCTCACCGACCAGATCCCTGGCCAACAGTTCGGTGGCGACCGAGGTGCCGAGATCGTGGGCGCAGATCCGCACCGGGCCGTCGCCGTCGAAGCGGGCGATCAGCTCCTCGGTCAGGTCGGCCTGCCAGGAAAGCGTGTAGTTGTGGTCGCGCGGCTTGTCGGACAGCCCGAAACCGAGGAAGTCGAACGCCAGCACGGCCTGCCCGGGAAGCAGGTCGACCAGGTAGCGCCAGTCGTAAGAGCTGGTCGGGAACCCGTGCAGCACGACCAGCAGCGGGCCTTGGCCCGGCTGGTAGTAGGTGTGGATCGAGCGGCCGCGGAACTCCTCGGTTCTGCCCCGCTCCCTCCACTTCTCGACCCGCTCCGGAAGGTTCATACCGCCACCGCCTTCCCGTGCCGGATCTCGGCCACGATCTCCCGGGCCCGATCGAGCCCGGCCGTCTGGCAGAGCTCGTTCTTGACCAGCTTCGGCAGGTCTACCCGGTCCAGGTACCAGGGATAGAACTTGCGCAGGTAGCGCCCGGCCCGCTCCGGCCCCATGTGCTCTTCGGCCCGGTCGATGACCCAGGCCAGTTCATCCATCAACTCGACCTGATCGGGCGGTTCGATCCGGTCGCCGGTGAGCTGGGCAAACACCCACGGGTAGCCCAGCGAGCCGCGGGCGATCATCACCGCGTCCGCCCCGGATTGCTCGTACGCCCGGCGCGCGGCGTCGGCGCTGCTCAGGCCGCCCGAGATGACCATCGGCACGGCGATCGCCCGGCCCAGCTCCCGGGCCATCGCGTAGTCGGGGCTGCCCTTGTGACCCTGTTTGGCGACCCGCGGGTGAAAGCCGATCGCCGCGACGCCCGCCTCCTCGACCAGCCTGATCGCCAGCTCGTACCCGGACCGGTCGCCCGGCATCAACCCCGAGCGCAGCTTCACCGTGACCGGCAGGCCGCCACCCTCGGCGGCGGCACGGGCCAGCTCCAGCGCCAGTTCGGGATCGCTCAGCAGCTCGGCCCCGGCGCCGGTCCGCCGCACCTTGGGTACGGGGCAGCCCATGTTGATGTCGATCAGGTCGGCCCCCCGGCCGGCCGCGATCGAAGCGGCGGACGCCATCACCCCGGGGTCCTGGCCGAACAGCTGAACCGAAACCGGGTGTTCGTCCGGGTGGATGCGAAGCATCTCGTTCAGGGTGCGGTCGTTGCCGTAGTGGAGCCCGAAGCTGGAGACCATTTCCGACACCGCCATGCCGGCCCCGTACCGTTTGGCCTGCAGGCGGACGAACCAGTTGCCGATCCCGGCCAGCGGCGCGAGCATTACCCGGTTCGGGATCCGGACGCCGCCGATCTCGAACGGGTCGTTGAGCGAAGGCTGCTCAGCCATGGTTCCTCTCGTGGATGATCCGCAGGCCCTTCAGGGTCAGCAGGTCGTCGATCTCGGTGATCGTCTCGGTGTACGGAACCAGGGTCGGGGCGAGGCCGCCGGTCGCGATGAACCGGGCGTTGCCGCCCAGCTCCCGGTTGATCCGCCGGGCGATCCCGTCGACCAGGCCGGCGAATCCGTACAGCACCCCGGACTGGATCGCGGCGTGCGAGCTGGTACCGATCGCCGACCTCGGTTCACCGAGATCGATCCTGGAGATCCGCGCGGCCCGCTCGGTCAGGGCGGTCAGGGAGATCTCCACCCCGGGCGCGATCGCGCCGCCGAGGTAGGCCCCGTCGGCCGAGACCGCATCGAAGTTGATCCCGGTCCCGAAGTCGACCCCGACACAGACGTCGCCGACCTCCTCGTAGGCCGCTATCGCATTTACCAGTCGGTCGGCCCCGACCTCGGCCGGGTTGTCGATCTCGATCGCCATTCCGGTCTTGATCCCGGGCCCCACCACCAGGCTGTCGACTTCCAGGTACCCCTCGGCCAGCCCCCGGTACTCGTTGCCCAGCGGCGGAACCACCGACGAGACGACCAGGCCGTCGAGATCGCCGAAACCGAGCCCACGCAATTCGAGCAGGCCGAACAGCCGCTGGGCGAGCTCGTCCCGGGTGGCCCCGGCCCTGGTCTGGAAACGCCAGTGCCTGGCCAGGGTCTCCCCCTGGAACGCGCCCACGTGGGTCTGCGTATTGCCTACGTCTATGGCCAAGAGCATCAACAGAGTGTGGCATGACTCACCCGAACCGGATCCCCCGACGGATCGCCGTAGAATCGATTGCCATGAGCCAGCCCACGCTGTACACCCTGCCCGGATCCCATCCCGGTTACTCGGTAGCCCTGATGCTCAAGTTCAAGGGCATCGACTACAAGCGCGTCGATCTGCTCCCGGTGGTGCACAAGCCCGCCCTGCGCGTCCTGGGCTTCAGCGGCATGACCGTTCCGGCGCTCAAGATCGGCGGCAAGAAGCTTCAGGGCTCCATGCAGATCGCCCGAGAGCTCGACCGCCTGCTGCCCGAGCCGCCACTGCTGCCGGACGACCCGGATCGCCGCGAGGCCGTGCTCGAGGCCGAGAAGTTCGGCCACGACGAACTGCAGCACCCGGTCCGCCAGATCATCTGGTGGCTGCTCAAGCGCAACCGTGACGCGATGACCGGATATCTGGAGGGCTCGAAGATCGGCCTGCCGGCCGGCCTGGCGGTGAAGACCGCCGGCCCGTTGGTCGCCATCTCGGTCCGCTACAACGAGGCCGACGACCCACATGTCGAGGCGGCGCTGGCCGCAATGCCGGACGTCCTCGGACGTCTGGATGAATACATCGAGGCCGGCGTGTTCGGCGGCGACGACCCGAACGCCGCCGACTTCCAGATCCTGCCCGCGATCAGGCTTGCGATGACCATGGACGACCTCCGCCCGTTGATCGAGGACCGGCCGGTTGGCAGAGCGGCCGTCCGGCTCTTGACCGATTTTCCCGGCACCGTGCCGCCCGGCCTGCCGGATCAGTGGCTGGAACCACTGAGGTCGGCCTCGCCAACCTCCTGACCGACAAGGTCATACGGCATGCCGATCGGCAGACACGCCGGGTCGGTCGGATAGCGGCTCGGTTCGCCTGATCGTCGCTTGGTCAGCGCTCCGGCCTCCCGATCGTCAGGCCTTCAGCGGCCCGATCCGCCTCACGGACTGCCCTTCGGGCAACGCCTCGAGGGCGTCGGCCAGCCGGCGGCCGTCGGGCAGGCAGAGTTCCGGATCGAGTTCTAGCAACGGGGCCAGGACGAACCGCCTGGTGGCCACCTCGCGATGGGGAAGGCGGAGCCGCCCGGACTCGTATTCGAGCCCCTCGACCAGCAGCAGGTCGATATCGAGCTCGCGCGGGGCGTGCCGTACCCGGCCGATGTCCCTGCCGTGGTCGGTCTCGATTTCCTTGAGCAGGTCGAGCAGCGGCTCGGGCTCGAGATCGGTCCGCACCCGAACCGCGGCGTTGAGGAAGTCGGGTTGGTCGAGGATCTCACCGACCGGCTCGGTCTCCCAGACCGACGATGTGGCCTCCACCTCGAGGCCTTTTTCGGCCATCCGTTCGATCGCGCCCGACAGATGGCCGAAGCGGTCGCCTATGTTCGACCCGAGTCCGAGGTAGACGGCTCGCGGCACGCCCGGTCCACCCTGCCTATCCAGCGGCCGGTCCGGAAGGCCGGTCGAGGGTCAGCTCGACCGCGGCGCCGGCCATGTTCACCGGGATCGGCGGTTCCGGCTTGCACGCGGTCACCCGCACCCGGCTCACCTCGAACCGGTCGATGATCCGCTCGGCGATCACCCGGGTCAGTCGCTCCAGGGTCGAGTAGCTGGTCTCGGTCGCCGCATCCACGAGCAGCGAGGTCACCTCGGCGTAGTCGACCGTACCGGCGAGGTCGTCGGTCACGGCCGCGTCGCAGCCGACCAGGGTCAGGTCGAGGTCGAAGACCATGCGCTGGCCGGCTTCGCGCTCGGCTTCGCCCACGCCGTGATGCGTGTGGACCGAGACGCCGCGTAGACGGACCACGACCCCGGGGCCGTCGGCCGGGCCTGAACTGCCTGGTGAGACCGGTTCTGGCACCGCCCAAACCTAGCGCCCGGGACCGGCAGGCCCACTTCCGGCCCCGTCCGCGGCCGCAACGCTCGGTCCGGCAGGCCCATTTGCGGCCGGGCGCCCGGGTCCGGGCGGCTCAGTCCGGCCGGGCCGACCGGATCGCCCCGGCGACCCGCACCGCCTGGGCCACCGGAGCCACGTCGTGGACCCTGACCATCGCCGCACCACCGTCCATCGCGGCCAGGCAGGCGGCGACCGTGCCCCCGAGCCGCTCTCCCTCCGGCGCTTCGTGGTCGAGCCGGCCGATGAACGCCTTGCGCGAGGGCCCGACCAGGACCGGCAGCCCGGTTTCCGCGAAGGCGGCCGTGGCCCCGAGCAGCTCGAGGTTGTGCTCGACCGTCTTGCCGAACCCGATCCCTGGATCGATCAAGATCCGGTCCCGCGGAATCCCGGCTCCGGTCGCCGATTCGACCCGGTCGAGCAGAAATGCCCTGACCTCGGCGACCACGTCGCCGTAGCGCGGATCGTCCTGCATCGTCCGCGGGGTGCCCAGCATGTGCATCAGCACTACCTCGACCCCGCTCTCCGCGCAGAGGGCGGCCATGTCCGGGTCGCCACCCAGCGCGGTCACGTCGTTGACCATGCCGGCTCCGGCCGCGATCGCCTCGGCGGCGACCGCCGCCTTGGCCGTGTCGATCGATATCGGAGCGGTATCGGCCAGTCCCTCCACCACCGGGATCACCCGGGCCAGCTCCTCGGCCGCTTCGACCGCGGCGGCCCCCGGCCTGGTCGACTCACCGCCGATGTCGAGAACGTCCGCGCCTTCCTCGACCAGCCTCCGCCCATGATCGATCGCGCGCTGGGGATCGAGGAACCGTCCGCCGTCGGAGAACGAGTCGGGCGTGACGTTGACGATCCCCATGACTTTCATCGGGCCAATCTATTCAGTGACCTCGGCCGCGGCCCGCCGGCCGGAGCGGATCGCTCCCTCCATGTAGCCGGCCCAGCGGCTGGAGGTCTCCGCCCCGGCCCAGTGGATCGGCCCGATCGGCTCTCGCAGGGCCGACCCGTGCGAGAACCAGGCGCCGGTCGGCATGAACCCTCCGTAGCAGCCGCGGGCCCATTCGTCGGCCGCCCAGGCCTTGTCCACGTACCGTTCCGGTTCGGCCGCCCGCGGTCCGAACAGCCGGGCCAGGCAGCCGACCACGATCCGGCGACGCTCGTCGCTTGACAGATCGGCCGCGCGGCGGGCGGCCGCTCCCTCAAGGAAGGCGAGCAGCACCCCGGGCGTGCCGTCCGGGGGCGAGTTGTCGAAGACCACCGAGACCGGGCCGTCGGCGCTGGCCGCCTGGCCGCAGAGGCCGTCCGCCCGCCAGAACGGCTCCGCGTAGATCGCCATCGTCTTGACCACCGAACCCTGGATCATGCGCTGGGTCAGCCCGTCGCGGGCGGCCGGCAACGGCGGGCTGTATTCGAGACGGCCGGCCAGCACCGGCGGCAGTGCAACGATCGCGCGGCGGGCCCTGACCTCCACGTCCTCGCCGGCCCCGTCGCCCCTCGCTGCCTTCCCGCCCGCTCCGTCGCCCCTCGCTGCCTTCCCGCCCGCTCCCTCGCCCCCGCCCCGGTCCAGCTTCACGCCGGTGACCGTGACGCCTCCGGGCCCGTGTTCGATCCGCCGCACCGCGGTGTTCAGCCGGACCGAATCGCCCAGCTCCTCGGCCATACGCAGCGAGATCAGCTGGGTGCCTCCCACGACCCGGGCCTCCTGCGAGCCTCCCTCCGAGTCCAGCAGCAGCTCGATCGAGCCGGCCGAGCGGATGTAGAACAGCACGTGAAGCAGCGAAACGTCCTCGGGCTCCGCCGCCCAGACCGCCTCGATCGCCAGCCGCATCATGTCCCGGGCGGTTCCGGTGCGGAGGTTGCGGCGCATCCAGGTGTCGAAGCTGATCCGGTCCCAGGCGGCGAGCTCCTCCTGTTTCCAGGGCGCCTCGACGTCGACCCGGGCCGCCATCCGGTTGACTTTCGCCAGCGCCCGGCCCACCTCACCCAGGGCCAGCGGGTTGACCTTCGGGATGGTCCCCCTGTAGCTGCGAATCTTCCCCCGGCGCTCGAACAGGCTGCGCCCGGTCCCGTAGGTCGGGAAGGTCTCGAGACCGAGCTCGGCGATCAGCTCGAGGATCAAGTCCTGTCCCGGCCCGACCCACTGCCCGCCGAGCTCGACCACCTTGCCTTCGCCGATCGGCTCGTTCACGGTCCGGCCACCGACCCGGTCCCGCGCCTCGAGCACCAGCACTCCGGTCCCGGCCGCCGCCAGCGATCGCGCGGCGCTCAGCCCGGCCAGTCCGGCTCCGATGATCGCCACTTCGGTCTCGACCATGGTCACCGGTCAAGTATCCCCGCTCGCGGCCACCCGGCAAAACGGGCCGCCTCACCGCGAACGCGTCGCCCGCCGGGCAAAGAGGCGAGGAGGGTGCAATTTCGGTACGAATGGCATTGAAAGTGCACCCACCCGCGATGCCCGCCGGCC
>JAGQUV010000052.1 GCA_020438295.1 Solirubrobacterales bacterium | reverse complement strand
CAATTCCAGGTCCACTACCACTCGGGAAGCGGTGGGTCGGTTACAGAGACTGCCCTGGAACAGGGCGACGCCGACTTGAACGAGGGCGAGAACGGGCAGGAAGTAGGCCGGGAAGACTGATGGACAGCGGTCGGCTGACCCTGCTCGGGGTGCCGATCGACAGCGTCGGTCGATCGGGCGGGACCGAGTTCGGGCCGGCCGCGCTGCGGGAACTGCTCGGGCCGGCCGGACTCGACGACGCCGGCGACACCCAGCGCCGGATCCGCGGCCTTCACCGCGACCCGGACAACGGCTGGCTGGCCTACGAAGACAACGTGGCAGTCACGATCGAAGTCCGGGAACGGGTGCGGGAGCTGATCGCGGCCGACCGGGTGCCAGTCCTGCTGGGCGGTTGCTGCACCTTGATCCCGGGGGCGCTGGCCGGAGCCCGCGACGCACTGGGCGGGATCGGGCTCGCCTACCTCGACGGCCACTTCGACCTGTTCACCGGGCAGACGTCGCCGACCGGCGAAGGAGCCGACATGCCGGTCGCGGCGGCGCTCGGCCTGGCCCCGCCGGAGATGCTGGCCGCGATCGGCCCGGAACCGCCGCTCGACCCGGCCAGGACCGCTCTGGTCGGGGCCCGCGACGAGGAGGAGGTCCAGCTGATCGCCCCGCTTCCGGCGGATACCGGGATCGGCCGGATCGAGGACCGCAATTCTCTTCGGCATGCCGACCTCGACCGGCTCGGGGCATCGATCGGATCCGAAGTCGGTACCGGCGACGGCCGCTTCTGGATCCAGCTCGACGTCGACATCCTCGACGCGAAGGCGTTCCCGGCGACCGACTACCTGATGGACGACGGGCTCAGCCTGGCCGAACTCAAGGCGATCCTGCTCCCCCTGGCCGGGCGCGAGGGGGTTGCCGGAGTCAGCGTCACCTGCTTCAACCCGGAGAAGGACCCGGATGGCCGGTGTGGTGCCGCGCTGGCGACGCTTCTCGAGTGCGCCCTGATCACCTAGGATCCCGTTGTGCTGAAGGCTGGATCAAAAGCCCCCGACTTCACGCTCGAGGACCAGGACGGCAAGCCCGTGACCCTTTCCGGTTACTCCGGCAAGACCGTGGTCCTCTACTTCTACCCGAAGGCAAACACCTCCGGGTGCACCACCCAGGCCTGCGGCGTCAGGGATCGCAGCGACGAATACCGCAACGCCGGGGCGACCGTGATCGGGGTCTCCCCCGACCAGGTGAAAGCGATCAAGGAGTTCGACGACGAAAACGGGTTGGGGTTCACCCTGCTGGCCGACCGGGACCACGAGGTGGCCGAGCTGTATGGCACCTGGGTGGAAAAGTCGATGTACGGCAACAAGTACATGGGCGTCCAGCGCTCCACCTTCATCATCGGACCCGACGGCAAGATCGCCAGGGTGTTCCCCAAGGTGCAGCCCAAGCGGCACGATGACGTCGTGCTGAAGGCCCTGGTCGAGATCAACACCACCGCCTGACGGGAAATGGTCGACTGGGGCCGGGGCTCATACGAACGGACCGCGGCCCAGATCGTTCCGGTCGCATCGCTGGTCCTCGACGCGGCCGAGCCGGTCGACGGATTGCGCCTGCTGGACCTCGCCTGCGGCACCGGCAACGCCGCCCTCGAGGCCGCACGCAGGGGTGCCCGGGTGATCGGACTCGACGCGGCGCCCCGGCTCCTGGACGTAGCCGCCGACCTGGCCGATTCGCATGGCCTGACCGCCAACTGGATCAGGGGCGACGTGCACGAGCTGCCGTTTGCCGCCAACTCGTTCGAGGTCGTCACCTCGGTCTTCGGACTGATCTTCGCCGAGCACCCGGACCGGGCCGCCGCAGAAGCCGCCCGCGTTCTCGCACCGGCCGGCAGGCTGGCTTTCAGCGCCTGGCTGGATCAGGGGCCGATGACCGGGATCGAGGCGATCTTCGAAAGCTATGCCGGCCACGCGGCGGACCGGACGGACGGGACCGGATCGGTTGCCGATGAGCCACAACGGCTGGATTGGGGCGATCGTCATCGGTTGCGTGAACTGTTCTCCGACTACGGGATCTCGATCCGGTGCGAACGACATGATCTGAGCTTCACCGCTGAGTCACCCGAGGCCCAGAACGAGGCCTGGTTCGAACATCACCCGTTGTGGCTGGACGCCGCAGAGCGGCTCGATGAGCCGGATCGCGAACGGCTGCGTGAGCAATGCCTGGCCGAACTCCACCGGGTCAACGAGGACCGGTCCGGTTTCCGCATCACCCTGCCCTACCTGATCGCACTCGGCAGCCCGGTCTGAGCCTTCCGGGTCTGCTCAGGCGATGATCACGTAAGCGAGGAAGACCAGGTAGAGGGTGCCCCACAGGGCGATCGCGACCCGGCCGAACTCGCTGCGCCGCCGCAGGGCCCAGTACGCGACCACTCCCCCGGCCAGCCCGAGCAGCATCGACAGCACTGCGTACCGATCGAGCGACCAGTCGATGAAGACCATCCCGACGAAGACCGGGATGGTCGACTGGAAGACCATCGCCCCGGTGATATTGCCAAGCGCCAGCGAGTCCTTGCCGTCACGCACCCAGAAGAAGCTATTGGCCTTTTCCGGCAGCTCAGTCGCCAGCGGCGCCAGGATCAGCGACAGCACGATCGCCGGGGCACCGATCGAGTCGGCCAGGTGAACCAGTTCCTCGACGAACAGATGGGCCCCGCCGACCATGGCCCCCAGACCGATCAACACCTGCACGATCATGATCGCGTTCGGCGGGTCGCTGCCGGTCCGGTCGGCGCGCCGGTCCATCAGGAGCGGGTCCATCTCGTGGTCCTCGGAGACGGCGCCGCCGTTCTTGATGGTCATCCATGCGTACCAGACGTAGGCGAGCAGGCAGACGGCCCCGGCCGCGATCTCGACCCAGGTCGGGGTCTCGACCACGCCGATCACCAGTGCCAACCCGAAGAAGATCATGAAGAAGAGCAGGTCCCGGTCGAGCGTCTCGACATGGACGTCCAGGCGATGCCCCTGCGGCCTGCGCCTGACGTAGGCCAGGGCCGCGATCCCGACCAGTGCCATCGCGATCGTGGCGAGCAGGAACGGCGCTCCGACGATCGCTCCGACCGCCACCTCGTCGCTTCCCTGGACGCCGCCGATAATCGCCACGATCGGGATCAGGGTCTCCGGCATCGCGGTGCCGACCGCCGCCAGGATCGATCCGACCGCTCCCTCGCCCAGGTTAAGCTTGTGGCCGACCCACTCGATCCCGTTGGTGAACAGCAGGGCTCCGGCCAGGATGATCGCGAAGCTGATGAGGAGCAGGAAGATTTCCATGGAAAGATTCCCGGTCTAGTCGGCGCCGGTGAGCGAGAACCGGATCCGGGTGGGTGGAAGAGCATTATCCGGGTCATCGATCGCGAGCGTCAGGTCGATCCGGACCAGCCGGTGGTCGCCGGTCGAGGAGAAGAGGTCGAACCCGGCCTCGGTCACGGTCTGGTCGAGCTGCTCCAGATCGTCCAGGGCCGGGACCGCCCCGGCCGCCGCGGCGTCGGCACCGGCCCCGGACCGTTCGAACCGGCTCAACCTCCGCACCAGCTGCCCGACGTCGATGCTGCCCGAAACATGGTCGGTCTCGACGCCTTCCACCTCGGCGCCGCCCTCCGACGAGAGGTCGCGGAACAGTGAAGCCAGCCCGGCCCGGCCGCGGTCGGCCAGGGCGCGCCGGATCGCGGCGTAGGCGTCGGCCGGGACCGGGACCGTCCGGCTGTCCAGGACGTTGTCTTCGAAGCCGAGCGATTCGACCGTGATCCGGGCGGTCCCGCCGCCGTCCGCCCCGGGACTGCCCGGGCCCAGCGTGCTCTCCACCACCGATTCGGGATCGGGGCCGTCGTCACCGCCGCAGCCGGCGACCATTGGGCCGGCGATCGCCAGGAGCAGGAGAATCAGCAGAGGGCTTACCCGTTTCAAGGGCGGGCAGCCTATACGCTCGCGGGCCTGATGCCACCGCGCACGATTCTCTACACCGGCAAAGGAGGGGTCGGCAAGACCAGCGTCGCCGCCGCCACCGCGCGGCGCTGCGCCGCCGCCGGGAAGAGGACCGTGGTCATGTCGACCGACCCCGCCCACAGCCTGTCCGACTCGCTCGGGACGGAACTGGGGCCGGATCCCACCGAGATCGCCCCGAATCTATGGGGGCAGGAGGTCCTCGCCGCGGCCGAGATGCGGCGCAACTGGGACCGGGTCTCGACCTGGCTGACCGGACTGCTGCTCAGCCAGGGCGTAGACCGTCTGCGCGCCGAGGAACTGACCGTGCCGCCCGGCATGGACGAGCTGTTCTCGCTGCTCCAGATCAAACGCCACTGGGACGCCGACGAGTTCGACGTGGTAATCGTCGATTGCGCGCCCAGCGGGGAGACCCTGCGACTGCTCGGGTTTCCGGAGGTGGCGCAGTGGTGGGTCAAGAAGGCGTTTCCCTGGAATCGCAGCCTGCTCGGCGCCGCGGCGCCGCTGGCCCGGGCCCTGGAGCTTCCGCTGCCCGACCCCGACCTGATGGACGAAGTCGACCTCCTGCTCCGCAACCTGCTGGCGATGGACGAGATCCTCCGCGACCACCAGTACTGCTCGATCCGCCTCGTGATGAACCCCGACCGGATGGTGGTCAACGAGGCGCGGCGCACCTTCACCTACCTCTGCCTGTACGGCTACCAGACCGACGCGGTGGTGGTCAACCGGATCTTCCCGGACGAGGTCGAGGGCACCTATTTCGGGGCGTGGCGCGATCACCAGGCCGCGCAGCTCGTCGCGGTCGAGCAGGGGTTCTCACCGATCCCGATCCTCACTTCCCGCTACTTCGAGGAGGAGGTGATCGGCGAAGAGATGCACGAGCGGCTCAGCCGGGAGCTCTATGGAGACGAAGCCCCGGACCAGATCTACCACCCAGGCCTGGCCAGGGAGGTGACCAGCGAAGGCGACCGCACGGTGATCCGGCTGCTGGCTCCTTTCGTGGAGAAGGAGGAGATCAATCTCCAGCACGTCGGGGACGAGCTGGTGATTACAATCGGGGACATCCGCCGGACTGTCATCCTGCCGTCCGGCCTGGCCCAGCGGGAGCCCAGCCGGGCCGCATTCGAAGACGGGACCCTCGAGATCACCTACGAAGATGTCCAGCCCACGCCGGCCTGAAAAACCCTCACCAAAGGACCTGCCTCCCGGGGCGGACCGCTTCTGGGGCCAGTTCTCCGAAGCCCGCGGCGGCCGCTCGGCAAACGAGGAGCCGGAAGCGGAAGCGCCCGGTCGGGACGCCCCGGCCGGCGAGCACGAGTGCCTCGAATGGTGCCCGATCTGCCGCTCCGCCGAGCTGCTGCGGGCGACCGCTTCACCGGAGATCAGGCAGCAGCTTCAGACGCTCCAGAACGAGGCGTTCCAGATCTTCCGGGCCTTCGCCGCGGCCTACGCCGAACGCGGGAGCACGGACCCGGACCCCGGCCCCGCCGGATCCGCAGGCGCGCCCCGGAACGGACAGCGAGGCGGAGCGGCTCAGCGCGGCGGCGGGCCCGACGAACCACGGGTGACCGACATCACGATCGAGTGATCCGCTGACTCGATCGAGGGCGGCGCGATCCCGTAGCGGTCCAACCCGGCCTCGATCGAGGCGGTCCCTATTGTTCAGATATGCCCGTTTCCCCCACCGACCCGCCCGAAAGCCCCGAAGCGGTAGCCGGGGCGCTCCGTGAGGCCTCCTACCTGGCCGACGAATCGACCGCCCTTATCTCGTTTCTCGCCCAGCGCCTGGGCAAACCGGTGCTGGTCGAGGGGCCGGCCGGGGTCGGCAAGACCGAACTGGCCAAAGCGCTCTCGCGCTCGACCGGGCGCGAGCTGGTCCGCCTCCAGTGCTACGAGGGCCTGGACGAGGCCAAGGCGCTGTATGAGTGGAACTACCGCAAGCAGCTGCTCCAGATCCAGGCTTCGGCCGCGCTTCACGCCGACGACCGCGACACGGCTCCGACCATGGGTGAGATCTTCACCGAGGAGTTCCTGCTCGAACGGCCGCTGATGCGGGCGATCGCCAACCCCGATCCGGTAGTGCTGCTGATCGACGAGATCGACAAGACCGACCAGGAGTTCGAGGCGATGCTGCTCGAGCTGCTCTCGGACTTCCAGATCACGATCCCGGAGATGGGCCGGATCGGGGCGAAGACCCACCCGATCGTCGTGCTGACATCGAACAACTCACGCGAACTGACCGAGGCCCTGAAGCGCCGCTGCCTGTACCTGTGGCTGGACTACCCGAGTTCGGGACGGGAAATCGAGATCATCAGACTGCACGCACCGGAGATCGACCAGGCCCTGGCCGGCCGGCTGGTCGAGATCGTCGACATGGTCCGCGAGCTCGACCTGAAGAAGCCCCCCTCGATCGCCGAATCGATCGACTGGGCACGGACGCTGATCCTGATGGGCGCCGACGACATCGACGGAAAGGTGTTCCGGGAATCGCTCTCGATAATCATCAAGCACCGGACCGACCTCGACCTGGTCGCCGAGAAGATCGGTCCCCGGCTGGGCAGGAGCCGTGACGGTGCCGGGGCAAACGGGTCGGCCGGAAGCGCCGCGGCCGGTGACGGGGCGGCCGAAGACGGAGCCTGACCGTGGCCGGAGCGCAGCAGCCGCGAGGTGACCGGGGCGGTGGGCCGCTCCCCTCCGGCATGACCGAGGCGATCCTCGCCTTCTGCGAGGACCTGCGGGGAGAGGGGCTGGCGATCGGCACCTCGGAGATCCAGGACGCGTTCAGGGCGCTCGAGATCGTGCCCTGGCAGAGCCAGGCCGACTTCCGCGAGGCGCTCGCCACGACGGTCGCCAAGTCGCCGAAGGACCGCGAGGTCTTCGACCTCGTGTTCGACCGTCACTTCTTCCGGGCCACCGAGGCGGCGGCTCTGGAGCACTCGCCGGACGGCGACTCCTCGAGCCGGGCGCGGCTGTCGGAGGCCAACCAGGAGGCACTCGACCCCGAGTCGCTGGCCGAAGCGATCCGCCAGGCGATCGAGTCCGGGGATGAATCGGCGATGAACGAGCTGGCCCGGCTGGCGATCGAGGCATTCGGCCGCGACGGCGAGAGCTCCGGGGTAGTCGGCGTCGACTTGCAGCGGATCCGCAGGGGGCTCGGGCTGACCGGCAGCGATACCGGCTCCGGGGAAGGCCGCGAGCCGCTGGACCGCGACCGACTGGCCAGTTTCGAACGCCAGCTCCGCCGCGAGCTGCAGCGTGGCCAGATCGAACGCCAGGGTGCCCTGTCCCCCTCGCGACCCCTGGCCGACCTGAACCGGTCCCTGCCGATGCGTGGCGCCAGCGACCTGGCCGCGGTCCACAAGGCGGTCACCCAGATGAAGCGGCGACTGGCCACGCTTGGCCACGACCCCCGCGGGGCCCGCCGGGGACGGACCGTCGACGTCCGCAAGACGATGCGCTCGTCACTGGAGACCGGCGGAGTGCCGCTGAACCTGAGCTACCGGCCGATCAGGCCGCGCAAGCCCGAGATCTACGTGCTCTGCGACGTCTCGACCTCGGTCAGCTCGGCCGCCACCTTCTTTCTTTCGGTGTTGCACGCGCTGCACGATTCGTTCCGCAAGCTGCGTAGCTTCGTCTTCATCGAGCGGATCTCGGAAGTGACCCACGTATTCGAGGACGAGCGGGACTTCACGGTGATCTCGGAGCGCATCACGTCCGAGGGCGGGGTCGCCGATGTGTCCGGCTACACCGACTACGGCCGGGTATGGCGTGAGTTCTACGAAGACGTCTCCAGCGACCTCGGCCCCCGGTCCACGGTGATCGTGCTCGGCGATGCCCGGACCAACGGCAGGCCGCCCGCCGAGGACCTGTTCGCCAGGGTCGCCGGCCGGGCCAACCGCACCTTCTGGCTCAATCCCGAGCCCGAGCTCTACTGGAATTACGGCGACTCGGTCATGAACGCCTACATCCCCCACTGCGACGGCGCGTTCGAGTGCTGGCAGACGGAACACCTCGAGACCTTCGTCGACATCGTCGCCTCGGGAAGGGCCGAACTGGTCCGGCCGCGCCAACCGAGTTCCGGTCACCGCTACTGACCGTGGGACGGGTCGCGATCCGGCTGCAGCCACGGGCGAGCAGGACCGGGTTCTACGGTGAACGGGACGGCGTGATCCTGGCCAGGGTGAATCAGCCCCCGGTAGACGGCAAGGCGAACAGGGCGCTGATCCGGCTGGTCGCCAAGCGGCTCGGCATAGCCAGGTCGAGGGTCGAGCTGGTCCGCGGCGGGTCTTCCCGGGTCAAGCTGCTCGAGATCGAGGGACTAGAGCCGGACCGGATCCGGACCGGGCTGCTCGGCTGAACGGCCCGCCCCGCAGGCGGCGATTCAGTCGCCCAGGTCGCAATGGCTCCAGCTGCCACGCCGTGCGGCCCGGGCCAGCCGCTCGGCCTTGCGATAGGCCGGGTAGCGGCTGAATTCGGCGTCGTAGACGTAGGCCGGCGCCAGCCCCCGGGCGACCATGAGCCGGCCGAGGTCGCGGCCCGCCTTGTCTATGTAGGCAAGCAGGCGCCCGTAGCGGTCGCGCCGGTCCTGGGTCGGGTCGGTCCGCACCGTGACCATGCCGGTGGCCAGCCGCTTCATCGCCGCCGAGGCCTCCCGGCCGCCGCACTCGACTCCGCCATAGACCTCGGGAGTGTCGATGCCGATCAGGCGGATCGTTTCGTCCGGGATGCCCGCTGCCGCCACCTCGATCGTGTCCCCGTCGGTCACCGAGACCACCCGGGCCCTGAACGAGCGGAGGGACCCGGAACCGCCCCCACCGGCATCCGGTGACGCCCCGCCGGACTCGCCCCCGGCCCCGTCTCCCGGGGCGGCCTTCGAACAGGGACAGGGAAGTGACGAACAGGCGACACCGTCGCCATCGCCGTCGAGCCGATAGGGATCGCCACCGGCCAGGGCGCGCTGGGCGGCGGCCTGGTTGGGGAAGTCCGCACAATCCCGGTCGCCTCCGGGCGGCCGGACCGCGGGTCTGCCGGATTTCGCGTTGCCGGTTTTCGCATCGCCCGGTTTCGCGTTTCGGCGTTTCGCGTTGCCCGGTTTCGTATTGCCCGGTTTCGACTTGGCGCTCGAATCGGCCTGCGGGGACCGGTGGGCCGGACCGTCCGGCTCGGATGAGCAGGCACCGAGGGCCACGGTCCCCGCCAGCAGCAGCAGGAGGCCCGCCCCCGGGCGGACCGCCTGCCTCGCGGTGCTCGCCGTCACCCCGAGTGGACCTGTTTCGCGTTTCGCCTCGGGCCCCTGATCCGGCGAACTCATCGCGGCATCCTACTGGCGGGCCTGCCAGGCATCGCTGCCTGCGGCCAGCTCCCGTACCCCGGCCGGAAGCTCTCCGCTGGCCAGATCGTCGAGGGTGACCGACTCGAGGACCGACCGCAGGCTCGCCCGGACCGCTATCCAGACGGTCTGGAGCTGGCTGGCGCTTCCTTCATAGGTGATCGATTCGGGCGGCGCCGACTGGACATCGGCGATCGGTCCTTCGACCGCCCGGATCACGTCGGCGACCGTGACCTGGGCGGCCGGCCGGGCCAGCCAGTAGCCACCCCTGGCCCCCCTGCGCGTCCGCACGATCCCGGCCCGCTTGAGGTCGAGCAGGATGTGCTCGAGAAACTGGAACGGGATCTCCTGGGCCTCGGCCAGGCGCTCACCCTTGACCGGGCCGTCGGGCGAGGCCGCCAGCTCTGCGGCCGCCCTCACCGCATAGTCGGATTTGGCCGAGACGCGCATCGGCCTAGTTAACCGTGTCCGGCCCGGGCGTCGTGGAGCTGTCCCGCCCGGGGGCGGCGATGCGCCCGGGCGGCCGGTCGGAGTCCGGTCCATGTCCGGGTTCGGGGCCCGATCCCGACCCACCGGCCCCGGCGGCCAGTGCCCGCCGCTCCTGTGCGATCGACCTGGCCGGCCGGTAGTGCTGGTACCAGCGCGGTGCCATCAGGATAAGCACGAACCCGATCCCGGCCACCAGGGCGGCGATCGGCCAGACCAGCGGGTCGCCTTTCTGGACGGTGAAGAAGCCCGAGAGGATCAGGACCACGCCGAGCGCGATCCGGATCGCATCCTGGCGGACCACGCCCATCAGGGCGGTGCCGATCATCACCCCGGGCACCGAACCAAGCAGGATGTTGCCGACCAGCCCGAGGTCGACGTTGCCGTGACCGAAGTGGGCGATCCCCGCCGCCCAGAGGACGATCGCCGCATGGAAGACATCGGTTCCGACCACATGCTTCGGGGTCAGCCTGAAGACCGCGATCAGGAGCACCGCGATGACCGTCCCCGATCCGGCCGAGGTCACCCCGATCACGAACCCGGTGGTCGCCCCGATGATCACCGCGGCCACCTTGTGACGGCGCTCGAGCTTGAAGTCATCGCGCTCCTGGATCGTGCGGGCCAGGATCAGGGCCCGGGCCAGGGTGATTATGCCGACCATCAGCAGGGTCCCGCCCAGCACCGCGTAGACCAGCGAGTCGAGCCTCTCCTCACCGATCCGGCCCTGCACGAACGCGATCAGCTGGACCCCGAAGACCGCCGCCGGGACACTGCCGGCCGCCAACCAGAAGACCAGGCCCAGGTTGACCGTGCCGATCTTCAGGTGCCGCCAGCCACCGACCGTCTTGGTGATCGCGGCGTAGAGGATGTCGGTACCGATCGCGGTGGTCGGCGAGACCCCGAAAAGCAGGATCAGGAGCGGGGTCATCAGTGCACCACCGCCCATCCCGGTCATTCCGACCAAGACCCCGATTCCGAAGCCGAAGATGATTATGGTGATCGAGAAGTCCACGGGCGAAGCCGGCCCCGGGTCCGGTCTGGGTTCCCGGCGGGGTCCTTTGTTGAGTCAAGAGGTAAGGAAACTCAACATAGTACAGATCGAGTCCGTCGCTGCCGGGAACGGCCCCCGTGCGGCCGGCGATCTGCGGACGACCTCGGTCCGGCTGCGCGGATCGAGCGCCTAGACTGGCGTCGATGACGGTTTCCCTGTCGGGCCGCGGAGTCGGCCACTCGTTCGGCGACATCGCGGTGCTCGATGGGCTCGATTTCGAGGTGGCGCCGGGTCAGGTCCTCGGCGTGGTCGGACCGTCCGGCTGCGGCAAGTCCACCCTGCTCGAGCTGATCTGCGGCCTGCGAAGGCCCGACCGGGGCACGATCGCCGTGGCCGGCCGGATCACCGAACGGGAACGGCTCGCCCGCTCCGCCTGGATGCCGCAGACGGACTGCCTGCTGCCTTGGTACACGGCGCTCGACAACGCCGCCCTGGCCCTGAGGAACCTGGGCCACTCCCGGGTTGAGGCGCGGGCCGAAGCCGGCCGGCTGTTCGACCGTTTCGGGCTGTCCGGTTTCGAGCACGCCCGGCCCGACCAACTTTCCGGAGGGATGCGCCAGCGCGTCGCCTTTCTCAGGACCCTGGTCTCGCGCAAGGACGTCCTGTTGCTCGACGAGCCGTTCGCCAGCCTCGATGCGATAACCAGGGCCGAGCTTCAGGAATGGCTGCTACCGGTCCTGTCCGCAGAGAACCGGACCGTCGTACTGGTCACCCACGACGTCGAGGAAGCGCTTTACCTGTCCGACACGGTGCTCGCCCTGACCGCCCGGCCCGGACGCCCGGCCGCCATGATCGAGGCGCCGCCCGGCGCCGGCCCGGCGCGTGAGCACGTGGTGACCGGCGCCGGGTTCGGCCGGCGCCGGGAGGAGCTGCTGGGGCTGCTCAAGCGGAGCCCTGAACCCACTGCCGGGGAGCGGGGATGAAGGCCGCCGGCCACACGGCGCGGATCTGGCTGCCGCCACTGGTCCTGGTCCTGGTCCTGCTCGGCCTCTGGCAGCTGGCCGCCGGTACCGGCTTTCTGGCCGACCGTCTCGGGCTGGACGACTTCCTGGTTCCGTCGCCGGCCCAGGTGGCGGAGGTCCTCTGGCAGGACCGCGGCCTGATCGCAGACAACGCCGCGGTCACCCTGGTCGAGATCCTCGCCGGGTTCGCCGTGGCCCTGCTGCTCGGCCTCGCGGTCGCGACGCTGCTCCACTTCTCCGACCTGGTGCGCCGGGCGAGCTACCCCGTGGTGGTCGCCTCCCAGACGATCCCGATCATCGTGATCGCCCCGATCCTGGTGGTCTGGTTCGGCTACGGGATCGGCCCGAAGCTGGCGGTGATCGCGCTGATCTGTTTCTTTCCGATCGCGGTCAACACCCTGGACGGGCTGCGCTCGGTCGACCCGGACTCGGTCAGGATGATGCGCACGCTGTATGCGAGCAGGTCTCAGATTTTCCGCAGGGTCGAGGCTCCGGCCGCACTCCCTTACGCGTTCAGCGGTGCCAAGATCGCGGTGGCGGTCGCGGTGATCGGTGCGGTCTTCGGCGAGTGGGTCGGGTCGGAGCGCGGCCTGGGCCATCTGATGCTCCAGGACAACGCCCAGCTGATGACCGCCCGGCTGTTCGCTTCGGTCGCCGTGCTCTCGCTGATCGCGATCGTCCTGTTCTCGCTGATCGGACTGGTCGAACGGGCACTGCTCAGATGGCGATAACCTGCCGCCTGATGCCTGCGAGGCCAGCCGAAATCCCGCGACCCGACATCGGTACGGTTCGGAATTGAAGAAGCCGGCACTACTGCTGCTCGCGGCGGTCGTCGCGATAACCGTGACCGCCTGCGGCACCAAGTCCGAGGACGTGAACCCGGTTGCCGAGCCGTTCAGCCTGGCCCTGGACTGGTATCCGAACCCGGACCACGCCGGTATCTACACGGCCAAGGACGCCGGCTATTTCAAAGACGCGGGGTTGGACGTCTCGCTCGACACCCCGACCGATCCCGCCCTGCCGATCAAGCTGGTCGCCGCCGGCAGGACCGACCTCGCGGTCTCCTACGAACCGGAAGTCCTGATGGCCCGCGACCAGGGACTCGACGTGGTCGCGGTCAGCTCGGTGGTCGGCCGGCCGCTGACCTCGATGATCTGGCTCAAAAAGTCGAAGATCAAACGGGTCGCCGACCTCAAGGGCAAGACGATCTCGACCGCCGGCATCCCGTACCAGGACGCTTACCTGAAGACCATCCTCAAACGGGCGGGGCTTTCCGAGAATGAGGTCAAGACGGTGGCGGTCGGGCAGGGGCTGTTGCCCTCGATCATCAGCGGCAGGGCCCAGGCCACGCTCGGCCCGCTCTGGAACATCGAGGGCGTCGATCTCAAGCTTTCCGGCTTCAGACCCGTGATCAACCCGGTCGACCGGCTCGGCGTGCCCCCGTACGACGAGCTCGTCCTGGTCGCCCGCGGCGCGCAACTGGAAGAGGACCCGGATCCGATCAGGCTGTTCATCGCCGCGCTTGCCCGCGGCACCGCCGACGCGGTCGCCCACCCGAACCGCGCCGCCGAGACGATCCTCAAGGCCAACAAGGCGCTCGAGCCAAAGGTGACCAGGGCCCAGACCAGGGTCACCCTGCCGCTACTGGCCCGCCAGGACAAGTCGAAACCGTACGGGTACATGAACACCGCCAAGTGGCAGACCTTCATCAACTGGATGGTCGACAACGGGTTGCTGGACTCGCCGGCCAGGGCGGTCGATTCGCTGACCAACGAGTACCTGCCCGGCGGCGAGATCGACCCCGGCTGACCCGGTCAGGCGGCGCGCGGAGGGGCGGCGACGTGCCGGATCCGGGCCCGGCTGCCCGGTCCGTGGACCGATTCGCCGGCCGCACCGAGCAGGAAATCCCCGGCCAGTCCCCGGTACGGCGCATACGGCCGGTAGAAACTTTCGACCTCCTCGACCTCGGCCAGCCGGCCCAGCCCGAGCAGGTAGCCGACCAGCTTGACCTGTCCCAGGTCTCCGGCCGGCAGGGCATCGGGGTCGCCCCGGCCCCGCAGCCCCAGGCAGGCGATCGTCCAGGGGCCGACGTCGCGGATCGCCAGCAGCCGGCGATCACCGCCGGGGTCGGCCGGATCCGCGCGGCCACGGCTCACTTCGCGGGCGACCATGATCGCGGCCAGCGCCCGCCGCGGGCTGAGGTCACACGCCGCCAGCTCGGCCGGCGCCAGCTCCGCGATCACCTCTGGTCCCGGTACGGCCGACAGGCCGGCAGCCTTGGTCCTCCCGGCCCGCGCCGAGCGGACCCCGAACGCCCCCCGCCGGCGCTCGATCCCGATCCGGCCGGCCGGATCGCGACCCGGCAGGCGGATCCCCCACCGCCGGATTATCTGGCGCTGGATGCCGGCTGCCCGGCGGTACTCGATCAGCTGCTCGGTTATCGCCCAGAACAGGGCCTCCCAGGGCAGGGGGCGACGCCTGGCCCGGCGTTCGAGCCGGCCCCTTATCGCCGGCCCGAGGATCGGGTCGTCGCGAAAGCGCCGGTAGAAAT
>JAGQUV010000051.1 GCA_020438295.1 Solirubrobacterales bacterium | reverse complement strand
CGGCCAAGGGCGGAATCACCCTGGCGATCGCCAACGAGCTCGGCATCCCGGTCAAGCTGATCGGGGTGGGGGAGGGCCTGGAAGACCTGCGACCGTTCGACCCGACCGACTTCGCCACCGCCCTGCTCGACGAGACCTGAACCCCGGGGCGGATTGCGCCGAGACACCTCCGGGACGGAGCCCTCCGGGGAGGCCCTGCCGTCGCGCCGACACGCACCCCCGAACCTGGTCCTCCGGAGAGGCCCTACCGTCGCGCCGACTCTCGACTCCGCCGGGACGGGTTCGAAGTAATCGGAAGCCTCCCCGGAGGACCACGTCCGGGGGAATCGCCTCGACGGTTTGGCTCGGCGAAGTAGACCTACGGCTCTAGACTTTTGACGCATGAGCGTCCGCCCTCTGATCATTCCGGTCTGCCTGGCGTTGCTGGCCGGACTGGTGGTGATTCCAGGGACCGCCCAGGGGAAGGGGGAGCGGGGCGGGCCGAAGCCGGTGACTGTTTTCCCCAGCCCGGGGACTCCGGTCGCGTCCGACTCGACCACGTTCAGCTTCCGGGGGCTGAAGCCGGGCGATCTCGGGCCGGTGACCATCCGCGGGTCGCGCACCGGCTACCACCGTGGTCGGCGCCTGGCCCATTCGGATGGCCACGGGGTCAGCGTGATCCCCGAACGCGGCTTCATGCCCGGCGAGCTGGTCAGCGTCTTCACGGGTAAGCGAATTCGTGGTGCGCGAGGCGGCGATTTCCGGGTCCGGATCGGGCGTTTCACCAGCGACGGCAGGAAGCGGAGCAGGCCCAAGGAACCGAACGGTTTCCCCCGGCTCAAATCGCGACCGGATCTGCGTCCCCCGGCGTTGAAGGTATTGACATCGGACCCGGCCGCGGCGCCGGGGCGGGTCCTGTTCGCTCCCAAGCAGACCGGGCTGGTGATCTGCGATCGACTGGGCCGGATCACGTGGTTTCGGCCGACCGGATTCGGCGGCAGGGGTCAGGAAGTCCAGGACTTCAAGGTCCAGCGGTATCGGGGCAGCCCGGTGCTCACGTACTGGAGGGGGGATGCCGGCCGCAACGGTC
The DNA here is from genome assembly GCA_020438295.1 of Solirubrobacterales bacterium. Taxonomy (GTDB): domain Bacteria; phylum Actinomycetota; class Thermoleophilia; order Solirubrobacterales; family 70-9; genus 67-14. Next base: position 13,383 of record JAGQUV010000051.1, on the reverse strand, counting down.
CATTCCAGGTCGGCAGTTACAACATCCTGGATCGGCGCTACAGGGATGTGGCCAGGTTCGGCACCGGCAACGGCTACCGACCCGACGCCCACGAGTTCACGATCACCTCGAAGAACACGGCCCTGGCGATCGCCTACCGGAGCGTCCGCTGGGATCTCCGCAAGCACGGCGGGGGCCGACAGGGAAAGGTCTTCGACAACGTAGTGCAGGAGATCGACATCAAGACCGGCGCCGTGCTGTTCGAGTGGCACAGCCTCGGAAACGTCGGCCTGGACGCCAGCGTAAGCCGCCGGCCGAAGAACGGCGACACGTGGGACTACTTCCACGCCAACTCGGTGGCCGAAGACGGCGACTCGCTGCTCGTCTCGGCCCGCAAAGTGAGCACCATCTACCGGATCGCGAGGAAATCGGGTCGGATCAAGTGGCGACTGCGCGGTGACGGCCGCAAGCCGCGGGCCAATGATTTCCGGGTGGGACCGGAAGCCCGTTTTGGGTTTCAGCACGACGCAGAGCGCCTGCCGAACGGTGACATCTCGCTGTTCGACAACGGTTCGGCTCGCTCTCTCTCGACCGTGGTCAGGAATCAGTCGAGCGCCCTGGTCCTCCGTCCCAGAAGCAGTGGCGAAATGAGCGAAGTGATTCCGGTCGGACGCTTCGAGCACCCGCAGCCGATCATCGCGGGATCGCAGGGAAGCACCGAGGTCCTGCCCGGGGGCAACGTGTTCGTCGGATGGGGATCGAGATCGCGGATCACCGAGTTCGCGCCCGACGGCGGGGTGGTCTTCGACGCCGTCTTCAGCGCACCGGTGAATTCCTACCGGGCGACCAAGGCCGACTGGACCGGCCGGCCGGTCAGCAGACCGGCAATGGCCAGTAAACGCGGCAAGCGGGGCGCGACCGTTTGGGCAAGCTGGAACGGGCGCGACGACATCGTCTACTGGCGGGTCCTCACCGGGCCCGGGCGAAAGCGCCTGGACCCCCTGACCGCCTCGTTCTGGACCGGGCTCGAGACTGCGATCCCGGCGGAACGCCTGGGCGCGTGGGTCAGGGTCCAGGCCTTTTCCGGCGAAGGGACGCTGCTCGGCCAGTCGAAGGTGGCGCGGGTCGGTACCCGGGTGGGCGGCAGGCTCAGGCGGTAGACAGCCCGGCCTCCGCGAGGCAGCCCGGGTCCGTTCACCGGCGGCCCGAGCCCGCGAGGTGCCCGTCGGGGAGGCCCTACCGTCGTGCCGAGTCGCGGCTTCGCTGTGACCGGGTCGAAGTAATCGCAAGCCTCCCCGAAGGGCACCCCGCGGGCCCTCACCGTAGGTGTTGCTGTCCGGTTGACGCGGAAGCCGGCGGCGCTGGAACCCATTGGGGCCGAAACCGGGAGCGGAGGTCCGGCGGCGGTCCCCGGGAGGCTCCCGATTACTTCGATCGCCAGTGGCGAAGGAGCGGGTCCCCGCGACGGTAGCGGCCTCCCGGGGACCGCTGTCGGGCCCCGGGGTCCGTCGCCCGAGCCCCGGGGCCGCGACCGAACCCGGGGCCGCAAGCCCGGCGGGGAGAACCGGCCCGGTAGGCTGCCGATCATGTTCGACCAGCTCTCCGAACGCCTCCAGTCGACCCTCTCGGACGTTCGTTCCAGGGGCAAGCTGACCGAGGCCGACGTCGACCGCGCGATGCGGGAGATCCGGCTGGCCCTGCTCGAGGCAGACGTCAACTTCAAGGTGGTCAAGGCCTTCACGGCCCGGGTCAAGGAGCGCTGTTTGGGCGCCGACGTGCTAGGCAGTCTGAATCCGGGCCAGCAGGTCGTCAAGATCGTCAACGAGGAGCTGACCGACCTGATGGGCGGGGCCGGGCGGGACCTGGTCTTCTCCCAGAAAGGGATCACGGTGATCCTGATGGCCGGCCTGCAGGGCTCGGGCAAGACGACCGCGACCGCCAAGCTGGCCCGTCTGCTGACCAAGGAGGGCAAGAAGGTCGCACTCGCCGCCTGCGACGTCTACCGCCCCGCCGCGATCAAGCAGCTGGAAACGGTCGGGAGGTCGGCCGGGGCGGTCGTCTACCAGCAGGGCAGCGACGCCGACCCGGTGGAGATCGCCGACTGGGCGCTCGGCAAGGCGAAAGACGAGGAACGTGACGTCCTGATCATCGATACGGCCGGCCGGCTTCACATCGACGACGAGCTGATGGATGAGCTGTCGCGGATCCGCAAGAAGACCAAGCCCCACAACGTGCTGCTGGTGGTCGATGCGATGACCGGTCAGGACGCGGTCGGGGTGGCCGAATCGTTCGCCGACGCGGCCGAGTTCGACGGGGTGATCATCTCCAAGCTCGACGGCGACGCCCGCGGCGGCGCGGCACTGTCGGTCAAAGCGGTCACCGGCAAGCCGATCCTGTTCGCCTCGACCGGCGAGAAGCTGGACCAGTTCGAGCATTTCCACCCGGACCGCATGGCCGGGCGGATACTCGGGATGGGGGACGTCCTGAGCCTGATCGAGAAGGCCGAAGAGCAGGTGACCGAGGACGAGGCCGAAGAGCTGCAGCGAAAGATGGCCGAGGAGACCTTCACGCTCGAGGACTTCCTCAAGCAGATGCGCCAGGTCCGCAAGATGGGTCCGATCGGCAACCTGATCGGGATGATGCCCGGCATGGGCGCGATGAAGCAGATGAAGGACGCCGACGTGGACGAGGGCGAACTCGACCGGGTCGAGGCGATCATCCTCTCGATGACCCCGTACGAACGGGCGATGCCGGAAATCATCAAGGGCTCCCGCCGTCGGAGGATCGCCGAAGGATCGGGCACGAAGATCCAGCAGGTGAACAACCTGGTCAAGCAGTTCGGCCAGATGCGATCGCTGATGAAGCAGATGGCGAACGGCAATATGCCCGATCCCCAGCAGCTTGCCCGGATGAGCGGCAGGACGCAGCGTCCCAGGATCCGCCGTCGCTGAGAATCTGTAGGATTGCCGGTCCAATGGCAGTCCGAATCAGACTCAGAAGGGTGGGTTCCAAGAAGAACCCGATCTGGCGAATAGTGGTCGCCGACAAGCGCTCGCCGCGCGACGGCCGCTCGATCGAGACGATCGGCCAGTACAACGCCCAGACCGATCCCTCGACCATCGTGCTCGACGAGGACCGGGCCAAGTACTGGCTCGACAAGGGCGCCCAGCCCTCCGAGCGGGTGGCAGGCCTGCTGCGGATCAAGGGCATCAAGGCTTCCGGCAGCTGAAACCCGATGCGGGAGATGCTCGAATTCCTCACCCGCGCCCTGGTCGAGGATCCGGACGCGGTAGAGGTCGAAGAACTCGAGGAAGACGGCGACCTGGTCTTCGAGATCACGGTCGACCAGGATGACCTCGGCCGGGTGATCGGCAAGGGCGGGCGGGTCGCCAACGCGCTACGGACCGTGGCCAAGGCGGCCGCGGTGCGCGAGGAGCGCCGGGTCCTGGTCGACATCCTCGACTGACCCGGTCGCCGACTCGGATCGCGGGCCGGGGCAAGCCTTGAACCTCGATATCTTCACCCTCTTTCCCGAAGCCTTCGGGTGGCTGACCGGGCAGCGCCCGGTACGAAAGGCGATCGAAAGGGGATCTCGGATCGACCTGCGCGACTACCGCGACTGGACACCGCTGAAAGGGGGCAGGGTGGACGACGCGCCGTACGGCGGCGGAGCCGGCATGGTGCTGCGGGTCGACGTGGTCGATGCCGCGTTGAACGGCGTCTACGGCGACGGGGATCGTCCCCGGACGGTGGTATTGACCCCGTCCGGCCGGTTGCTGGACGAGCCGATGGTCAGCGAGCTCGCCTCCGAGCCGCGGCTCGCCCTGCTGTCCGGGCGCTACGAAGGGTTCGACCAGAGGGTCCATGACCACCTAGCCGACGACGAGATCTCAATCGGGCGTTACGTGCTGGCCGGGGGAGAGCTGCCGGCGATGGTCGTGGCAGACGCGATCATGCGCAAGCTCCCCGGGGCGCTCGGCGACCCCGACAGCGCGGTCGAGGAGTCCTACAGCGAGGCCCTGGAAGGGATGCCGGAGTACCCCCACTACACACGCCCCCCCGACTACCGCGGCTGGTCGGTACCCGAGGTGCTGGTTTCCGGTGACCACGCCAGGGTCAGGGAGTGGAGGATGGAGCAGTCGAGGCGGCGAGAGGGCCGCCGCTGACGAGGAGTCGGTAGCATTGCCGAGTCGCGGGCCACCCGGCCCGTCTTTTTGAGCCATGAGCACCGTGATCCAAGACATCGAGGCCGGCCAGATGCGGAAGGGACTGCCGTCCTTTGCGCCGGGTGATCGTGTGCGGGTCCACTTCCTGGTGATCGAAGGCAACCGCAAGCGCCCCCAGGTGTTCGAGGGCGTGGTGATCAAGCGCCAGGGGTCGGGTGCGCGCGAGACGTTCACCGTGCGCAAGCAGTCGTTCGGGGTCGGCGTGGAGCGCACGTTCCTGATTCACTCGCCACGCATTGAGAAGATCGAAGTGACGCGCCGGGGCCGGGTGCGCCGGGCCAAGCTCTACTACCTGAGAGGCCGCGTAGGCAAGGCCGCGCGGGTCGCCGAGCGGCGCTGGGGGATCGACGAGGACATGGTCGGAACCTCGGAGGCCGGAGCGGTGGACGCCGCCGGCGAGGCCCAGGAACCGGTCGAGGAGCTCGACGAGGAGCTCGAAGCCACCGAGCCGGAGGGGGCTGGGACGGAGGCCGGCGGATCGGACGAGGTCGAAGGGGCCGCCACCGCCGGCGATGAAACCGCCGAAGCCGATGCGGACGGAAACGGGGACTCCGGGCCCGGCGAGCCGGGTGGAGAAGCCGCCGACGCCGAGCCGACCGGGGCCGAAGCGTCGGGAGACGTCGAAGCCGAAGACGAGCCGGCCGACGGCGAGCAGAACGAGAAGGACCAGGCCTGAGCCCGCGCATCCCCAAGCCGAAGACGGCCGGGGGGAGCATCGTTGAACTGGTCGTGATCGTGGCGATGGCCCTCGGGCTGGCGCTGCTGATCCAGGCGTTCCTGGTCAAGCCGTACCAGATCCCGTCCGGCTCGATGGAGCCGACGCTCGACGTCGGTCAGAGGATCCTTGCCAACCGCTTCATCTACCACTTCACCGATCCCGAGCCCGGCGACGTGGTGGTCTTCCACCCGCCGGCCGGCGTCGACCGCGGCGGGGCGGTCTGCGGGGCGCCGCGCCAGCCGAACACACCGTGCGCCGAAGCGACCCCGGACAAGTCTTCCGAGACCTTCATCAAACGGATCATCGCGGGCCCGGGAGATACCGTCGCGGTGAAGCGGGGCCTGCCGGTGGTCAACGGGGTGGTCCAGAAGCCGGACGGGTACGAGATCAACCCATGCGGGCCGGCCGGTCAGGGCTGCGATCTACCCGATCCGATCAAGGTCCCCGAGGGGCACTTCTTCCTGATGGGTGACAATCGGGGCCAGAGCGAGGACAGCCGTTTCTGGGGCCCGCTGCCGGAGGAGTGGCTGATCGGCAAGGCATTCGGAACCTACTGGCCCCCGAATCGGATCGGTGGCCTCTAAGCCACCCCGCGACCCCGATCCCGGTGGGCTCTTCGCCCACGACCGGGAGCTGGGGACCGAGTTCGTCGCCGGGGCAGACGAGGCGGGCAGGGGCTGCCTGGCCGGGCCGATAGTAGCCGCGGCGGTGGTCTTCGGGAGGCGCTGCCTCGACGATCGCGGATCGGGCATGCTGATCGGGATCAACGACTCGAAGAAGATGACCGCCCGGGCCAGGGAGCGGCTTTATCCACACGTCCTGGCCTGCGCGACCCGGGTTGCGGTGGTGGTGCGGTCGGCCCGATACATCGATGCCAACGGACTCCACGCCAGCAACGTCGAGTGCCTCTCGCTGGCTCTGGAGCGGGTGGGCGAGCCAGGCGGGTCGATCGTCAGGCTGGCAGACGGGTTCCGGCTCGAGCACTGCCGGGTCGAGCACCGCAAGCTGGTCAACGGAGACAGCACCAGTGCCGCGGTGGCGGCCGCCTCGGTGGTGGCCAAGGTGACCAGGGACCGATGCATGGTCCGGGCCGGCGATCGGTACCCCGGGTACGGATTCGAACGCCACAAGGGCTACGCCAGCCCGGCCCACCGGAAGGCGATCACCGAGCTCGGGGCCAGCGGGATCCACCGACTCTCGTTCAATTCGGCCGCCTATTCCTGAACCGGTGCGGTCGCGCCCGGGACCGACCCACCACGCCGGGCTCAGAATGCGTCTTCCAGATGTTCGTACGACGCGACCTCTCCGTCGTGGTCGAACCGGATCCCGACAACATCGAACCGGACGTCGCGGTAGGCCAGCTTCCGGCCATGTGTGGCCAGCCAGGCCGCGGCGAGGCGGCGGATGCGCCGCTGCTTGTCCGGGCCGACCGCCAGCGCCGGAGCGGTGGGACCGAGTCGCAGCCCGGAATGGGTCGACTTGACTTCGACGATCACCAGCGTCGTGCCGGCTCGGGCAATCAGGTCGAGTTCACCGGCCCTGATCGCCCAGTTCCGGGCCAGTATCTGCCAGCCGCGCCGGGACAGGCGCCGGGCACAGATCTGTTCGGCGGATCGCCCGGTCCTGCGACGGGGGTCGGTCATGGCTGAAAACTAGATTCGTCCGATCGCCCGACCGCCGGACCGGCACCGTTTGTCGGGTTTCTGTGCCTGTCTTGTTTCATTTCCGCGGCAATCGGTGAGCGACGCCGACCTAGCCTGCCCTCGTGCTCGCCGAAACGACCGCCTTCACGCTCGACGGGATCTCGGCCCGCCCGGTCAGGGTTGAGGTCGACGTCCATCGGGGGCTGCCGAGCTTCCAGATCGTGGGGCTCCCGGACGCGGCGGTGCGTGAGGCCAGGGAGCGGGTCCGTGCAGCGATGGTCAACTGCGGGTTCGAGTTTCCGTTGCGGAGGATCACCGCCAACCTGGCGCCGGCCGACCTGCGCAAGGTAGGGCCGGGACTCGATCTGGCCCTGGCGGCGGCGCTGCTCGCGGCAAGCGGTGAGGTTCCCCCGGAGATGCTCGAGAAATGGGCGTTCGCCGGCGAGTTGGCCCTCGATGGATCGGTGCGTCCGGTGCGCGGGGCGCTGGCGATGGCCGAAGCGGCCCGCAAGTGCGGCAAGCAAGGGATCGTCTGTCCGGCCCACAACGGCTCCGAGGCAGCGCTCGCGGCCGGGGTCGAGGTGCGGGCGGTGGACAGCCTGGCGGCGCTCGGCAGCCTCTCCCGGGGAACGGTGCCGGGTGAGGTACCGGTCGCCGCCGCGGTCGACCCCGGCCCGGAGCCGCCCGACATCGGCGATCTCCGGGGCCAGGCGCACCTGCGCAAGGCGATGGAGGTGGCCGCGGCAGGAGGGCACGGCCTGTTGATGGTCGGACCGCCCGGCGCCGGCAAGTCGCTGGCCGCCCGTCGGATGCCGTCGATCCTGCCGCCGCTGGCCGGTGACGAGGTGCTGGAGGTGGCCCGGATCGCCAGCGCCTGTGGGGCCGGGGGCGGCCGCATCACCACCGCGCGGCCGTTCCGCGCCCCGCACCACACGGTCTCCGCGGCCGGGCTGGTCGGAGGTGGCAGCCCGCCCCGACCGGGTGAGATCACCCTGGCGCACCGCGGTGTGCTGTTCCTCGACGAGCTGTGTGAGTTCAGTCGCCCGGCACTCGAGGCCCTGCGTGAGCCGCTCGAGAACGGACTGGTCTCGATCTCGCGCGCCGGAGGTCGCCAGGTCCTGCCGAGCCGGTTCATGCTGGTCGCCGCGGCCAATCCATGTCCCTGTGGTCGCGGCGACGAAGATCCCGCATGCCGGTGTGGCCCGGCCGCGATCCGGCGTTATCGGAGCACGTTGAGCGGCGCGCTGGCCGATCGGATCGACATGACGGTCGCGGTTGCCCAGCCGTCGGCCGGGGAGTTGGCCGGGTCTGATGTCGAGGACTCCGCCTCGGTGCGTCGCAGGGTGGTCGGGGCGCGGAAGCTGATGGCGGCGAGGCTCGGGCCCGGACTGACCAATGCCACCGCCCCCGACCGGGACCTGGCGAGTTTCACGCTCGGAGGGACGGCCGTCGAGCTGCTCGATCACGCCTACCGGACGCAGGGCCTCAGCGGGCGTGCCCGCTCCCGGGTCCTGCGTCTGGCCCGGACTCTGGCCGATCTCGAAGGGGGCGGGTCCGCGACCGAGTCACACGTCGCCCAGGCCCTCCAGCTGCGCAGGAGGACCGGGTCGTGACCGGCCCCGGCGTGTCGTCGCGTTCGGCCTGCCCGTCCTGTCTCCGGCGGTCATGGCTGATCGCCCGGCTCGCCCCGTACATCCAGAGAGCCTGTGAGAACCGGTCCGGCAGGCGCGTCCCCGAGCTGCTTCGTCTCGACGGTGAGGATCTGGCCGCGGCGATGGCACCCGGGCGGGCCGAGCGCATCCTTGACGAGATCGGGCGGATCAGTGAGCGGTCGATCCGCCAGGAGCTGGAACGGGCCGGATGCTGGGCCTGCTGCCGGCATGACGACCACTACCCGGACGGGCTCGGCGATGCCGTCGATGCGCCGCATGCCCTGATCGGGCGGGGTGACGGTTTTCCAGTCGCCGAGCTGACCGTAGACCGGTCGGTCACCGTGGTCGGGGCACGACGGGCGACCGCTTACGGGCTGGAGGTCTCCCGCCGGCTCGGCGGTGAGTTGGCCGGCGCCGGCCTGGCCGTGGTCAGCGGGTTGGCCCTCGGCATTGACGGGGCGGTCCATCGCGGAGCACTGGAGCGCGGCAGGACGGTATCGGTACTCGCATGTGGCCCCGAGCGTCCCTATCCGCCATCACATCGCGGCCTCTACTCCCGGCTGCTCGAAAGCGGCCTGGTCGTCTCCGAGATGCCGCCCGGTACGGGCGTCTGGCGATGGGCGTTCCCGGCCCGGAACCGGATCATGGCCACGCTTTCACAGATGACCGTGGTGGTCGAGGCGGCCGAGCGCTCCGGCTCGCTGATCACGGCCGAGATGGCCGGCGACGCGGGACGCGAGGTCGGGGCGGTGCCGGGCCAGGTGACGGTCTCCCCGGCGGCCGGGACCAACGAACTGATCGCCAGCGGGGCGGCGCTGATCCGGGACGGCCGCGACGTGCTCGACCGGGCCTTCGGGGTGGGGATGAGCGTGCCCGAGATGTTCGGGCCGGATCCCGGGCCGGCCGGGGCGCCGGTTCTCGGCGCGGTCGAGCGCGGATACGAAACGGTCGACCGGGTGGCCGGACTACTCGGCGTGGACGCCGGCCAGACGGCCGGTGAGCTGGCGAGGCTGGAAGTCCTCGGCTACCTGAGCTGTTCGATCGCCGGCACCTGGTCCCGTACCGGCCTGAAGGCGCCGTATCCTTCGAGATCCGATGCAGGGAGCTGAAACAACGTCGACGGCCGGTCCGGTGGTCCCGGCCGCGCTGACCATCGCCGGGTCGGACTCGGGCGGCGGCGCGGGAATCCAGGCCGACCTCAAGGCGTTCGCCCGGTGCGGCGTGCACGGAACGTGTGCGATCACCGCGATCACCGCCCAGAACACGGTGGGGGTCTCGGCGATCGAGCCGGTCGGCCCGTCGATGATCCGGGCCCAGGTTGCCTCGGTGGTAGAGGACATCGGCGTGGACGCGGTCAAGATCGGGATGCTCGGTACCCGCGAGACGATCGAGGCGGTCGCCGGGGCGCTCGAGCTGGTCGGCGACGTGCCGGTGGTGCTGGATCCGGTCATGGTCGCCGAAAGCGGTGCCGACCTGCTGGAGCCCGACGCAAGGGCGGCGCTGGCCGAGCTGATCGTGCCCAGGGTGACCGTCACCACCCCGAATATTCCCGAGGCCCGTGTTCTGTCCGGGCTCGGCGAGGAGGCCGGCCAGCGGGAGCTGGCCGAAGCGGTGCTGGCGCTGGGACCGGGGGCCGTGGTGGTCACCGGTGGACACAGCGAGCGGGGGGTCGACCTGTTCTTCGACGGGTCGAGCAGCGTCGAGATCGGTGGCGTACGCCACCCGGGCGGATCGAGCCACGGGTCCGGGTGTACGCACTCTTCGTGCCTGGCCGCACTGTTGGGACGGGGCGAGGATCTGCTCGATGCCGCGCGCGGGGCCCGGTCCCTCGCCGCCGAAGCGGTCGGCAACGGTCTCGATTCAATCGGTGCCGGGCCGGGGCCGGTCGACCTGCTGGGGGTGGCAGCAGTCCGGGACGGCGGCCTGCCATGAGGCCGGCCCGGACTCGTCGCTAGACTCGGACCATGTTTGATCCGGGTGTCCGCGCGCTGCTCGACGGCGCCAACTTCGTTCATCTGAGCACGCTGATGCCGGACGGCGCGCCTCACAGCACCACCGTCTGGGGCGCCACGCACGGCGATTACGCGGTCTTCTTCACCAACAACCCGGGTGGGCTGAAGGGCCGCAACATCGCCCGCGACGGGCGCGTGGCGATCAGCATCGTCGATCGCGACAACCCGTATCGCACCGGCCAGCTGCGCGGGCATCTGCATGGGACCATGACCGGCGACGAAGCCGATGCCCTGGTCGATGCGATGTCGGTGAAATTCACCGGCGCGCCGTTCCCGCTGCGTGACAACACCGTCTACCTGATCGCGGTCGATCACTCACGGCTGACCGAGCTGCCTTTCGACGACGCCCCGGCGTGACGGCAGCCCGGTCCGCCGGGCAGGGCTCGCCCGGGGATCGAGGCTAGGATGGCTGCCATGGCGACAGACGGCTCCACCACACAAACGCTTCCCCGTCCCCGTTCCACGGCGGTCTTCGACGGCCCGGACCGGGCCGCCGCCCGGGCCTACATGAAGGGGATCGGCTACACCGAAGAAGACCTGAGCCGGCCGACCGTGGGGATCGCCAACACCTGGACCGAGGCCATGCCGTGCAACTTCGGCCTGCGGGCGCTGGCCGAATACGTGAAGGAAGGCGTCCGCGCGGCCGGGGGAACCCCGATGGAGTTCAACACGGTGGCGATCTCCGACGGGATCACCATGGGTACCCAGGGGATGAAGTCGTCGCTGGTCAGCCGTGAGATGGTGGCCGACTCGATCGAGCTGATGGCTCGCGGCTACCAGTTCGACGCGGTGATCGGGCTGGCGGCCTGCGACAAAACGATTCCCGGTGCGGTCATGGGCGTCGCCCGGCTGGACGTACCGTCGCTGGTGCTGTACGGAGGCTCGATCAAGCCGGGCCGGTACAAGGGCAGGGATGTGACCATCCTCGAGATGTTCGAGGCGATCGGCGCCCATGCAGCCGGGAAGATCTCCGACCAGGAACTGAGCGACCTCGAGGAAGTGGTCAGCCCGGGCTTCGGCGCCTGCGGCGGCCAGTTCACCGCCAACACGATGGCCTGCGCGTTCGAGGCGCTGGGGATCTCGCCGGCCTTCTCGGCGATGGTCCCGGCCGAGGACAGCGAAAAGAACGTGGTCGCCGAGCGGATCGGCGAACTGGTGATGAAGGTCCTGGTCGACGACCTGAGGCCGAGCCGGGTGATCACCCGGAAATCGCTCGAGAACGCGATCGCCTGCGTCTGCGCTTCCGGCGGCTCGACCAACGGGGTGCTCCACCTGCTGGCCGTGGCCCGGGAGGCCGGGGTCGAGCTCGACATCGACGTGTTTGAAGCGGTCTCTCGCCGCACGCCGCTGCTGGCCGACCTCAAGCCGGGCGGTCGGTTCATCGCAACCGACCTCTACCGCGCCGGCGGGGTGCCGCTGATCCTGAAAGAGCTGAAGAATGGCGGGCTCCTTCACGAAGACGAAATCACGGTCACCGGAAGGACGATCGGAGAGGAGGCCGACCGGGCCGAGGAAGAGCCGGGCCAGGAGGTCGTGCTGCCGGTGGACGCGCCGCTCAAGGCCCAGGGCGGGTTGGCCATTCTGCGCGGCAACCTCTGCCCGGACGGCGCCGTGGTCAAGGTCGCCGGGACCGAACGCCGGGAGCAGACCGGGCCGGCCCGGGTGTTCGAGCGCGAGGAGGATTGCTTCACCGCGGTGAAAGCGGGCGAGATCGAGAAGGGAGACGTGATCGTGATCCGCAACGAAGGCCCGGCCGGGGGCCCGGGGATGCGCGAGATGCTCCAGGTGACCGCCGCACTGGTCGGTGAGGGCATGGGCGAGCACGTCGCCCTGCTCACCGACGGCCGGTTCTCCGGGGCGACCAGGGGCCTGATGGTCGGCCACGTCGCCCCCGAGGCGGTCAAGGGCGGGCCGATCGCGGCGGTGCGGGACGGGGATGTGATCACGCTGGACATCGATGAGCGCAGCCTGGACGTCGATCTCCCGCTTGAAGTGATCGACCAGCGGGTGGCCGAGTACAGGGCCCCCGAACCGCTGTTCGAGCGGGGAGTCATGGCCAAGTACGCAGACGGGGTCAGCTCGGCTTCACTTGGCGCCATTACCTGAGACCGCCCGAGACGCGTTGCGACGGGACCCGACGCCGGACCAGCGCAAACACGGCCGACTGGGGTGACCGCAGCAAATGCGGCCGACCCGGGTTTCAGCGTGCGTGTCCCCGTACGGGCCCGGCGTCGGTATTGTCATCGCCAGGCCCATCAACACCGGCCGAGGTGGCCGTCGAATCCAGGAGAGCAATGTCGGAAGTGAATGTCTTTTGGCGCTTCGCAGCGCTTGTCGCAGTCTCGGTCGGCCTCGGGGCCGCCTTGTTCCCCGGAAGCGCCAGCGCGGGCTCCGGTGAAGCCTCGGATGAGACCGTGTGGCTGTGCAAGCCCGGAGACGCCGACGACCTCTGCGCCGGAACGATCGAAGGAACCGTCGATCCTCCCCCGGGGCAGAGCGCCACGCCGTTGACCTACACCCGACCCGACGCCGCTCCGGTCGACTGCTTCTACCTGTACCCGACCCAGAGCGAGCAGGAGACCCCGAACTCAAATCTGGAAAAGGACCCCGAGATCCGTCGCGTCGCGGTCCAGCAGGCGCGGATGTTCTCGTCGGTCTGTGACGTCTACGCCCCGATGTACAGGCAGGTCACCTATGCCGGGTCCCAGGCCTCGCACAACGACGAGGTCGAAACGGCCTACCAGAGCGCGCTGGCCGGCTGGAAGGACTACCTGAGGAACTACAACCACGGGCGCGGCATCATCCTGCTCGGCCATTCACAGGGTTCGGCCCACACGGCCCGGCTGATCGACGAGGAGATCGACGGCAATCCCGAACTGAGGAGTCGCCTGGTCGGGGCCTATGCCCCTGGGGCGAACATCAACGTCCCGGTCGGCAAGCTGGTCGGCGGGATGTACGACCACGTCCCGGCCTGCTCCGAGACCGGCGAGGCCGGGTGCCTGGTGGCCTTCTCGACCTACAAGGGGTACCCCGGTGACACGGCCCTGTTTTCCCGGCTCGACACGGGCTACTGGATCTATGACCTGCCCCGGCCGGACGCCGCCGAGCAGGAAGTGGTCTGCGTGAACCCTGCCCGGCTCGACGGGGGGGACG
>JAGQUV010000050.1 GCA_020438295.1 Solirubrobacterales bacterium | reverse complement strand
CCTGGAAGAAACTCTCCGATGCTCTGCATTTTCGAAATTACCCGAGTCGATTCCCCGCATGTCCATACCCGTTCTCAGATCACACTTCGATCAGGCAACCGGACGAACAGGCGCTTTCGCATCGATCCTTCTTCGTTCATCCTGCCCAACCCTCCTTTGCTTGGCGTCCAAAGATAGACCGGCAGTTCGAAGTGGCAATATCTCAGTCAGCTTCGTTCAGTCGCTAGTTCCAACACGGATGTTGCCGAATAGTTGCCGATCCGGCCGCGGCTCATCACCTGTTCAACGTTGCAGATGGTTTCAGGACTGAGAGCCCGCCTCCGGGATCGAACCGGAGACCTCCTGTTTACAAGACAGGTGCTCTACCAACTGAGCTAGGCGGGCGGGCCGGCGGGGCCGGTGCTCGCCTCAATATATGACCGCTCGGTGCTGCCGGCCGCGCAGACCGGACCTATCTGCGTTTCAGACGGCTACGTCGCGGGTTTCGAGGTGGCGGCTCACCTTGCGCTTGACCCGCTGCAGGGCGTTGTCGACCGTCTTCGTGTCACAGCCGAGCCGCGAGGCCACCTCTTCGTAGGAGCGGTCCTCGAGGTAGAAGCCGAGCACGCTCGACTCCATCTCGGAAAGCGAGCCCTTCAGGCAGGTGACCAGGCTGGCCAGCTCCTCGGACGAGATCGCCTGGTTGAGCGGATCGAACGCGGCCGGGCCGGGCAGGACCTCTTCGATCGTGGTCTCGGACTCGCCGTTGGCGGCCGGGGTCTGACCGAACGAGACGTACTGGTTGAGCGGAGCGTGCTTGTTCCGGGTCGCGGTCTTGACCGCGGTGATGATCTGCCGGGTGATGCAGAGCTCGGCGAAATTGCGGAAGCTCGACTCGCGATCGGTCCGGTAGTCGCGGATCGCCTTGTACAACCCCAGCATCCCCTCCTGGACCAGATCGTCCGCATCGCCGCCGACCAGGAAGTACGAGGAGGCCTTGAGCCGGACGAAACCCTGGTACCGACGGATCAGCTTGTCGGTCGCATCGGTCCTGCCGCGCCTGGAAAGCGCCACGAGCGTCACATCATCAGGCTCAAGTCGAGGGTTAGACTGGACCGGCATCGCCGGGGGAGCGGACCCGTCAAGCTCCGCTTCTGTCGCATTTGAGGTTGAGGTAGCCACCGCACATTCTCCTTTTGAAGAAGGCCTGTGGCGCCACTTACCTCCCCTGGACGCCCTGTCTTACGGGCGAATCCTCAGACTCAAGTTGAGGTTCACCCTTTATCTTCCGGTTAGTTTACATGCAGGCAGAGTTCTGTCAACCCCTGCCCGGAAATTCTGCAAGTCCGCTTGCACGCCCGGTGACTCAGCCGCGCTGGCGGACCGCTTCGAAAAGCAGGACCGAAGCGGCAGCCGAGACGTTGAGCGACCCGATCTCGCCCCGCTGGGGAATCGCGATCGTTCCGTCACAGCTCGAGCGGACCCGGGGCCTCAGGCCCCTGCCCTCGGCCCCCATGACCAGCGCGGTCGGACCGGTCAGGTCGACGTCCCACGGGGCCGATTCCCCCGACCCGTCCGCCCCCCAAACCCAGAAGCCGGCCGACTTCGCCCGCTCGAGCCAGTCGGCGATGTTGGTCACCCGGGCGACCTCGAGGTGCTCGACCGCGCCGGCCGATGCCTTGCAGGCGGCCGCGGTCACCCCGGCGGCGCGGCGGTCGGGGATCACCACCCCCGCCGCACCGGCGACCTCGGCCGAGCGGCAGACCGCGCCGAGGTTGTGCGGGTCCTGGACCTGGTCCAGGACCACGACCAGTGGGTCCGGCGCGGTGAGCAGCGTCTCGCCGTCGCCGTAGGGGTAGGGATCAACCTCGGCCACCACTCCCTGGTGGTCCGGGCTGCCGGCCAGTGCGGTGAGCCGTTCCGGCGGGGTCTCGGGAGAGCGCCAGGTGCGCCGGATGGTGCGCCTGCCGCGTTCGGCCTCGGCCACCGGCCGGCGGCCGTAGACCACCTCAAGCGCCGGATCCGGCCCGGACGGGCGACTCATCGGCCCGGACGGGGGACCAGGCTGGCGCCGTCGGCCGAGTCCCTGACTTCCCAGCCGAGCTCGTCCAACCGGTCGCGGATCCGGTCGGCCCGGGCGAAATCACGCTCGGCCCTGGCCGCCTCCCGCTGGCCCAGCAGCTCCAGCGCCTCGGCCGGCGGCCCGTCGTCGTCGCCGGCGGCCGCCAGCGAGCCGAGCCCGACCAATTCGAGCATCTCGGCCAGCGCGGCGCCGGCCCCGGGTACCTCTTCCTGGTTCGCCCGGCGGACCAGGTCGAACGCGATGCTCATCGCCCTGGGGGTATTGAAATCGTCGGCCAGGGCGTCGCGGAACTCCGACAGCGCACCGGCGGCGACCGAAGTCGCGGCGAGACCCGTCCCGGCGCCGTCGGCACCGGTCCCGGACCGGTCGGCCCGTTCCAGGTCCTGCCCGGTGTCGTCGCGGCTCCGCAGGAAGTTCCTGAGGCGGTCCACCCTGGCGACCGCCTCGTTCAGCTGCTCTGCGCCGAACGCCAGGGGCTGGCGGTAGTGGCCCGAAATCAGGTACGAGACGACCGCCTCCGGGCCGAACCGGTCGAGTGCCTCGGAGAGCTGGAAGATGTTGCCCTCGGACTTCGACATCTTGGCGGCGTCCGTCTCGATCATGCCGTTGTGCATCCAGATCTTCGCCAGCGGCCTGCCGCGCGCGGCCTCGGACTGGGCGATCTCGTTCTCGTGGTGGGGGAAGACCAGGTCCGACCCGCCGCCGTGTATCGCGAACGGCAGCTCCCCGAGCTCGGCCTCGGCCATCGCCGAGCACTCGATGTGCCAGCCCGGCCGTCCGGGGCCCCACGGCGAGTCCCAGGAGCTGTCTTCACCTTCCTTGCGTCCCTTCCACAGCGCGAAGTCGAGTCGGTCGCGCTTCAGCGAGCCACTGTCGTCCTCGCCCTGCTCCATCTCTTCGGTGGGCCGGTGCGAGAGCTTGCCGTAGCCGTCGAAGCTGCGGACCGAGAAGTACACGTCGCCGCCCGACTCGTAGGCGTGGCCGTCTTCGACCAGGGTCGCGATCAGCTCGACGATCGCATCGATCGTCTCGCTCGCCAGGGGCTCCGCGTCGGGCCGGCCAAGCCCCAGCCGGCCGGTGTCTTCGAAGTAGGCCGCGGTCATCTCCGCGGCCAGGGTCGCCGAGCCGACCCCGGCCTCGGCTGCCGCCGCGTAGATCTTGTCGTTGATGTCGGTGACGTTGATCGCCAGCCGGGTTTCGTATCCCTCGCTCTTCAGGAACCTGGCCAGCAGCGAGAAGATCACGAAAGGCCTCGCGTTGCCGATGTGCACCCGGCTGTAGACGGTCGGACCGCAGGCGTAGATGCCGACCTCCCGCCCCGGGTCCAGAGACCTGAGCTCGCCGCTCATGGTGTCCCTGATCCTCACCTCGCGCATGACCGGATCTCACCCCCGGGGTCGCTGGTCGGCATGCCGGCCATCGCCGGGGCCGTCAGAAGGTGCGGTAGCCGCCGGCACCCGGGCCACCGCGCCGGCGACGGGGGGCCGTGCCGGACTCGTCGCCGGATTCACGGGCCGTTTCCTGACGCTCCCATTGGGGGGCGGTGCTCGACGCGGCCGACAGCGCCTCCTGGCGGGCCCGCTCGGCGGCGGCCTGGACTTCCTCATCGGCCGACTGCCTGGCCAGTTCGGCCCGGCGTTCGGCCTCGCGCATGATCCGTTCGTCCTCTTCCTGACGTCGCTCTTCGGCCCGCTGGCGGGCCGTTTCCTCGGCTTCGCGGCCGAACCGTTCGATCAGCGCGTCCACCCGCTCGGCCGCTTCACGGCGAACCTGCTCGGTGCCTTCCATCACCCGGCGGTCGATGTCGGCTTCGATCTCGGCTATCCGCTGCCGGGCCAGGCTCTCGAACTCGTTGGCGTGGGCCTCGGCCTGCACGGCTTTCTCCTGGGCCTTGCGGGCGCGCTCCTCGTAGGCCTCGATCCGGCCGGTCGCCTCACGCTCGGCCGCCTGGCGAGCCTCCTTGGCCAGCCGCTCGGCCGTCTCTTCCAGGTGCCTGGTCCGGGCCGCCAGCCGCTCCTCGCCTTCGGCGGCGACCTTGGCGAGCGCCTCCTCGCGGCCTGCCCGCTCTTCGTTGAGGGTTCCCTCGAGCCGCTTCAGGTCTGCCTCGAGCGCGGCCTGTGCGTCGCGGTGCTCGGCCTCTTCGGCGGCCAGCTCCTTCATCTTCTGCTCGGCCCGGGTCTTGGCCTGCTGAGCCGCCTCGATCTTCTCGCGGGCCTCCCCGCTCAGCTTCCTCAGCGTGTCCCGGGCCTTCGCCTTGATCTCCTCGCGGGCCTCGGCGGTCTCGCGGGCGGCGACCACTTTGGCCTGTTCGACCCGTTCGTCGGCGGTAGCCGCGGCGGCGTTGGCCTTCTCGGCCTCGCTGTCGGATGCCTTTGCCTGTTCCACAGCCTTGCGGGCGATCTCGAGTGCTTCGAGCTCGGATTCGCGGGCGGCCACCTCGGCCTCCCTGGCCGTCTTCTCGCTGGCGCCCAGCTCCTTCGCATACGACTCGACCCTGCCGGTCAGCCGCGCCGACGATTCGCTCACCTTGAGCAGGTCGGCCGGCAGCCCGTCCTGCTTCGTCGCCTCGTCGCCGGAAAGGGGTGCTTTTTGATCGGCCATCGTCATCCGAAAGTTACTACGCGAGCGACCGCTTGAGGATCTTGCCGGTGGCGTTGCGGGGCAGTTCCGAAAGGAACACGACCTGTTTGGGTGCCTTGAACGAGGCGAGGTTCGAGCGGACGAACGCCTTGACTTCGTCTTCGTCGAGGGCGCCGGGTACACGCAGGACCACGAACGCCCGCAGAACCTGGCCGAACGCCTCGTCGTCCACCCCGACCGCCGCCGCCTCGACCACGTCCGGGTGAGAGGCGATCATGTCCTCCACTTCGGCCGGAAAGAGGTTCTCGCCGCCGGAGACGATCATCTCGTCGTCGCGGCCGTCCACGAAGAACAGCCCGCGATCGTCGAAGTGGCCCACGTCTCCGCTCGCGATGTAGTCGCCTAGCCGTTCCTTGTTCTCGCCCCCGGTGTATCCATCGAAGCCCATCCCGTTGCTGACGAAGACCCTGCCGGTCTCGCCCGGTTCGACGTCGTTCCCTTCGTCGTCGAGCAGCCGGACCGAAGTGCCGTGCGGAGGCCGCCCGGCCGTGGCCGGGTCCTGGCGCAGGTCTTGGGGATCGGCGACCGTCACGAACGAGACCTCGGTCGAGCCGTAGAGGTTGTAGATGTTGTCGCCGAACCGGTCCATCCAGGCGGTCGCCAGCCCACCCGGCAACGCCGATCCGGACAGGGTGACGATCTTCAGGTTGTCGGCCCTGAAGTCGGCCAGCTGCTCGTCAGGCAGTTCGAGGATCCGCTGCAGCATGACCGGCACCGCGACCAGCACATCGGCCGATTGCTGGTCGATCCTGCGCATTGTCTGGGCCGGGTCGAACCGGCGATCGAGCACCAGGGTCGCCCCCAGCGCCAGCGACAGGATGGTGTTGATCAGGCCCCAGGAGTGAAACAGCGGCGACGCCACCACCACGACCTCGCCGTCCCGGTGCGGAATGCGGTCGAACAGGCCGGCGATCCCGGCCAGTCCCCCCGCGGTTCCCCGGCGTGCGCCTTTGGGAGCGCCGGTCGTCCCCGAGGTGAGGATGATCGTGCGGGGCTCTCGCTCGGGCGTCTCGACCCCGCCGGCGTCCGAGCGGCCGATCAGCGATTCGACCGTCGCCTGCCCGTCACCACCGCTGCCGAACCCGATGATCCGGGTCACCGAATCGGGAACTTCGGAAAGCAGATCCTCGAACTCCTGGTCGAAGACCAGCACGCTCGCACCCTCCCGCTCCACCACCTCGGCCAGCTGGGGCCCGGAGAACATGGTGTTGAGCAGCACCGCGTCGGCGCCCAGCTTGGACGCGGCCAGCAGCGCCTCGAGGAAACCGCGGTGGTTGCGGCACATGATCCCGATCCCGTGCTCGGAGGACACGCCCAGGCCGGCCATCCCGTGGGCCAGGGCGTTCGACCGCCGGTCGAGCTGGTCGAAGGTGAGCGACCCGAGCTCGTCGATCACCGCGACGCGGTCGGGATGCTTGATCGCGGCCACCCTGATCGCGGTCGCCGCGGTCGTGCCGCCCCTCACCGTGGCGATCACGGCGCGTACCGCCCGGTCGGGCCGGGTCGGCCCCAGGATGCCGCTCTCTCCGACGGTCTTCAGCTGAAAACCGAGAGCGGAAATCCTGCCGGCGATCTCGCGCGGACCGATCATCCGATAACCATATTGCGATCGTCGGTACAAGTGCCCCGGACCGATCCAGCCGGCCGCCCACCGCAGCTCACCGGCTCAGTCAAGGTCGACCGCGGCAACCGCGACACAGGCGATCCCCTCACCGCGTCCGATCCAGCCCATACCTTCGTTGGTGGTCGCCTTGACGTTGACCCGGGCCGAGGTCACGTCGCCGAGCCGGTGGACGATCGCGGCCCGGTGTGGTCCCAGTTTCGGCTGCTCGCAGATCACGGTGGCGTCGATGTTTTGGATCGGCCCCCGGAGCATGCCGACCACGGTCTGGAGCAGGCCGATCGAGTCGGCGTCCTTCCAGGCCTGTTCGTCATCGGGAAAGATCGTCCCGATGTCGTCCATCCCGGCCGCCCCGAGCACGGCGTCGATCACCGCATGGGTCAGCACATCGGCGTCGGAATGCCCGGCCAGGCCCCGGTCGTGGGGGATCTCGACCCCGCCCAGCAGCAACGGGCGGCCTTCCGCGAAGCGGTGGCTGTCGTAGCCGATGCCGACGCTCACCGGCATTCGACGGCCTCCCCGAGCGGGACCGAGCCGCGGCGGCGCGACTCGAACACGGCCAGCTCCCCGACCCCGTGGGCGGCGAGGAACTCCAGCGCCCGCGGGTACTCGAACCCGACCTGGCCGGGCTCGTGCGCGTCCGAAGAGAGGGCGAACGTCGCACCGGCCTCGACGCACATCTCCATAAAAGCCGGCGCCGGATAGATCTCGGCCACACCCTTGCGGATGCCGGCGGTCGAAACCTCGACCGAGATGTCGGACTCGGCGATCGCCTCGATCGCCGGCTCGTAGAAGAACCGGGGATCGCGCGACGGCAGGCGCCCCGCCCTTCCCCAGACCTTGACCAGGTCCGGGTGGGCGAGGATGTCGAACAGTCCGGACCGGACCGCCGCGGCGATCGTCTCGAAGTAGCGCCGCCAGATCTCGTCCGGATCGCTGCGATCGTCCCAGATCGTGTACTCGTCGGTGTCGAGCGAACGGTCGCCGATGAAGTGGACCGAGCCGACCACGAAATCGAACGGCCGGGCCGAGATCAGGTCCCCGAGCCGGTCCTCGGCCCCGGGCACGAAGTCGGCCTCGAGGCCGAGCCGGATCGGGCTCGCCCCGACCACTTCGCAGTACCGGTCGATGTCGTCTACCGCCCACTCTTCCCAGAACGGGTGGCTCCAGACCTCGAGCGCCTCGGTGAAGCGGTACATGTGCTCGGCGCAGCCCAGCTCGGCGATCCCGGCCGCCGACGCGGCCGCCAGGTACCGGTCGATGTTCTCCCGGGTGAAATACCGCTCGGGAGCGGCATCGATCGAGTCTGGACGAAGGTGGAGGTGATAGTCGGTGAGCATGGTTCAGCCGCCGAGCAGCCTTTCGGCCAGGGCGAGGTCGGATGGTACGGTCACCTTGATGTTCCCGGGCGGTCCGTCGACCACGCCCACCGATCCGCCGTCGGCCTCGATCAGCGCGGCGTCGTCGGTCGCGCGGTCCAGGTCGCCGTGCTCCATCGCCAGTCGCAGCGCGGCGGTCCTCGCGACCTGGGGAGTCTGGGCCGCCCGCAGCCGATCCCGGTCGAGGGTCGCCTCGATCCGTCCGTCCGGACCGACCTGCTTGACCGTGTCGGTCACCGGGCCGGCGACGATCACCGCGTCCAGGTCCGGTGAATTGTCCAGCGCGGCGACCGAGGCGTCGATCAGGCCCGGCGTGACCAGGGGCCGGGCGGCGTCGTGGACCACTACCACCGCGGTCTCGACCGCCCCCAGGCCGGCCGCGACCGACCTTGCGCGGGTCGTCCCGCCGGCGACCAGGACCCGGGCCGGGCCGTCGAAGTCCGGCTCGCGTCCGGGCGGTACCGCGATCACCACCGGGCCTACCCGCGCGGCTTTGCGGCAGGCTTCGAGCGACCACTCGAACAGGGGCCGCCCGGCCAGCTCGATCAACGCCTTAGGGCCGTCGGACCCGAGCCTTCGCCCGGACCCGGCGGCCACGATCAGGGCGGTGGCTTCGGCGGTCATTCGGCTGGAGCCGCCGGGCGCCCGCGGTCAGACGGCTCCGGCAGACGCAACCGAAGCTTCGAACCGCTCCTCGAGCAGGCCGTCCAGGTACTCCTCGGCCCCTTCTTCGTCGGTGTCGAGCGCGTACATGAACTCCGAGGCGAGGATCTTCTTGGCCCGGGTGTACATCTGCTTCTCGCCGGTCGAAAGACCCTTCTCCATCTCGCGCAGGGCGAGGTTGCGAACCACCTCGGCCAGCTCGAAGACGTTGCCGGTCTTGATCTTCTCCTTGTTGTACTTGAAGCGCCGGTTCCAGTTCTTCGGCATGTCGGACACCTCGTCGGAAAGCACCGAGATCACCTTCTTGATCTCGTCCTCGTCGATTACCCGGCGCAGGCCCGCCACACCGGCGTTCTCGGTCGGGACCTTGACGGTCAGGTCGTTGTGCAGGATCTTGATCGTCAGGTACTCACGCGTCTCGCCGAGCAATTCGGCGCTCTCCTTCTTGAGCACGATTCCGGCACCGTGGTGGGGGTAGACGACTTTCTCGCCGACCTCGAAATCGCAGACGTACGGGGTCAGGTCGATCTCTTCGTCCTCAACTGCTTCGTTCACTGCTTCTGAATCGGAAATCAGATGCTCCTTCATTCGTAGTTGACGGCAACGGCCGTCAGTTGTTCAAAACCTGGTCGGCGGGTACGGATTCCTGCAGACGCCGCACCCCTTCACGGATCTCCTTGGTCCGGGCCGGCCCTACGCCGTCGACCTCCGACAGCTCCTGGTCGGACGAAGCGAGGACGCCGTCGAGGCTGCCGAACCGGTGGACGATCTTCTGGATCACGAGTCCGGGAAGGCGGGGGACCTCGCCGAGCAGCCGGTATCCGCGCGGTTCGATCGGGAAATCGAGCGTGTTGACCTTGCGGTCGTAGCCGAGGATCTCGGCCAGCCGGCCGAAATCGAGCAACTCGTGGTGGGAGAGCGCCGCAATCTGCTCGGTGGCGAACTGCAGGTTCTGCTCGGTGTCCTCGACCGAGTAATCGCGGATCAGGGCCGACCGTTCGGCCCCCACTCCGAAGATGGTCTCCTCCAGCTGCATCTCGATCAGCCGGCCTTCGGTCCCCAGTTCGACGATGTACCGCTCGACCTCCAGCGCCATCCTCGAGACCAGTTCCGAGCGCTGCAGCACCGAGAGCGCGTCGTAGAGGACGACCCGTTCGGTGAACTCGGACCGGGTCAGCCTCTGCGAGAGCTCGTCCAGGCGGCTGCGGTACTTGTCGAGCGCGGCCAGCGCCTGATTCGACTTCGCCAGGACCGACGGAATGTCCTGCAGGATGTACTTGATGCCGTCCAGGTACAACGAAACCACGTCCCGCCGCTGGGAGATCGCGATGACCAGGGCGTCGACCTGTTTCGAGATCCGCTCGGCCGTCCGGTGACGGGTCCCGGTTTCGCCGGAGTGGATGGTCGGGTCGGGCATCATCTGGACATTGGCCCAGCTGATCTTGCTCGCGTCGCGGTTGATCACGATCGCGCCGTCCATCTTGGCGACCTGGTAGAGCATCGCCGGGCTGTAATCGATGTCGAGCCTGATGCCCCCGGAAAGCATGAACGCGAACTCCTCGGTCTCGCCCACGACGATCAGCCCACCGGTCCGGGCGTGGACGATGTTGTCGATTCCCTCGCGGAGCGCGGTGCCCGGAGCAACCGCGTATATCGCACGGAGCAGCCTCGGATCCTGACGTTCAGACAGGTGCATGAGATCACTATCGACCGCAGGCGACATCCAGCACATTATGCCAGATTCCGCTTTCCAATGCGATCTGCCGTCTCTCTGGGCCTGGTGTTGCGGCGGGAGTGGGACGCGATCCGCCTATTTGCGGCATCCCGACTGGAATTCGGGGGATTCGCCGATCGGCGGACCTCCCTGAAGCGCGGCTTCGCACGCCGGGAGCCCGATCGGCCGAGCTCAACCCCGACGAGCGGCGGTGTGTCTGCCGCTAGGCGGCCTCGGTAACGGCCGTTGTGGAAGAGTCCGAAAAGGCGGCGCGCAGCGCCTCCCGGACCGTCCCCGAACCGCTCAAGCCGGCAATCGCCCCGCCCGCACGGGGACCGATCACCGGCTCGAGGCCGAACTTGACCGCCTCCCGCACGCGGCGGTCGGCGTGGGCGACGTACCTCAGGTCGCCGGTCAGCCCCAGCTCGCCGAAGCAGGCGAGCGGCCTGCCGTCCCGACCGGACAGCGGCTGGCCGCGACCGGCCGAAGCGACGGCCAGGGCGATCGCCAGATCAGCCCCGGGCTCGTCGATCCGCACCCCACCGACCGCGTTGACGAAGACGTCGGTGGTGCCCAGCCCGACCCCGGCGTGGCGTGCCAGGACCGCCAGGATCATGCTCAGCCGGTTGCGGTCGATGCCGTTGACCACCCGGCGCGGGATGTCGAGCTCGCTGGGCGAGACCAGGGCCTGGACCTCGACCAGCACCGGCCGGGTCCCCTCCATCGAGGCGAGGATGACTGAACCCAGCGCACCGTTTGCCTCCTCGACGAACCTCGCCGACGGGTCGCTCACTTCGGTCAGGCCCCCGGACCGCATCTCGAACACCCCGACCTCCGAGGTTGCACCAAATCGGTTCTTCACTGCCCGGAGCGTGCGATAGGTCCGCTCGCGCTCACCCTCGAACTGGAGCACGCAGTCGACCAGGTGCTCCAGTACCCGGGGGCCGGCCAGACTGCCCTCCTTGGTCACGTGACCGACCAGAATCACCGCTACGTCAAGGCGCTTGGCCGTCTCGGCCAGTGCATTCGCCGCTTCCCGCACCTGACCGACCGAGCCGGGCGCGCCACTCAGATCGGACCGGTGTACGGTCTGGATCGAATCGATCACGCAGGCCGCGGGCCGCTCCGACTCGATCGTGGCGAGGATCGTCTCGAGCGAGCTCTCGGCCAGCACCCGGACCTCGAGCGCTTCCGGCCCGAGCCGCTCGGCCCGCAGCCTGACCTGGGACGGCGACTCCTCGCCGGATACGTACAGCGTCCCCGCGCCGCCCGCGCCGAGATTGGCCAGCGCCATGCCGGTCAGGGTGCTCTTGCCGATCCCGGGCGAGCCGCCTAGCAGCACCATCGAGCCGGGCACCAGCCCGCCACCCAAGACCCGGTCGAACTCGGCGATCCGGGTCCGATGGCGAGCCGTCCCGGTGGCCACCACCTCGCCCAGCGCGACCGGCCGGCCGGGAGCCGCGGCTCCGCCGGTCCTCCGCCCGCCCCCCGAAGCCGAATCCGGGGCCTTCGGAACGACCGACTCGACCAGGGTGTTCCACTCGCCGCACCCGGGGCAACGGCCGGTCCAGGCCATCGCCGTGTGGCCGCAACTCTGGCATACATGCTGGGATCGGATCCGGGCCATCTGCTCAGGCTAAGGGTCGGGCAGGACAGATCCCTCCCCACACCGTCGGCTCGTCGAACAGTCCAACCCTCCCCCGAAACCGGCACACCCGGGGGCCGAACCGGCCCCCCGAGGCCCCGGCACTTGGCTCCCGCCCCACGGCGCACGTGGCTAGGATCCCGCCCATGGAAGTGATCCTGTTCGTCCACGTAATCGCGATGGCGTTCTTCGTCGGCGGGCAGATCATGCTGGCGGCCACGATCGTGCCGGTGGAGCGCGGCAATCCCGACCCTGCCCGGATGAAGGCGATCGCACAGAACTTCGGCTGGGGCTCGCTGGTCGCGCTCGGCACCCTGATCTTCACCGGCATGCTGATGGCCTCCCACTACAGCCTCTGGGGCAACAGCACCCTGCACGTCAAGCTGACCCTGATGATCCTCACGTTCATCTCGCTCGGCCTCCACATGAAGTACCCGAAGGCCCACGCCCTGATGGCGCTGACCTTCCTGCTGACCCTGAGCGTGGTCTGGTTCGGCCTCGAGCTGCCTGCCTAGCGGGATTTCGTCCCCGCCGGCCCCGATCACCGCGCGGTACGTAGCCGGATCGGCCGCTGACCGGTCGCGGGGCCCTGATAGCTTGCGAATCCCGTGAATCCTGCCCAGCAGTCCCCCCACATGCCAGGCGGCTCGCCCCGTGAAATGCGGTTCCTCAACATCATCGCCTGGGTGGCGGTGATCGACGTACTGCTGCTTATCCCGCTGATCTGGGCCTCACGCTGGGTCACCGACCGCCACGAGCTGGTCGCCGTCCTCGGCCCGACCCACGGCTTCCTGTTCCTGGTGCTGATCGGGCTCTGCGCGTACGGCAGCCTGCAGCGCTGGTGGGGCTGGTGGTTCCCGATCCTGGTGGTGGTGACGCTCGGACCGCTTGGATCGCTGATCGGCGATTGGATCGTTCGCCGGCAGCTCAAGTCGGAAACGGCGCCCGCCGACCAAATCCGGACGGCAGACACGGCAACCGTCGCCGGCGCGGCGCCTGACGGGGAGGCCGGACCGTGAGGACATTCGGGGAGGCCGGACCGTGAGCGCGCTCGACCGGGTGACCTGGCAGCTCGACGACCTGCTCGACGAAGGGACGGCGGCCGACCCGGAAGCGGCGGTCGGCGATCTGCTCGAGCGGGCCGACCGGCTGTCCGAATCGTTCGCCGAAGACTACGAAGGCCGGGTCGGAGACCTGGACAGGCAGGGGCTGATCGAGGCGATGAAGCGGCTGGCCGAGATCTCCGACCTGGGCGGACGGGCCCTCAACTACGCCCACCTCCGCTTCGCCGCCGATACCGCCGACCCGGCCAACGGAGCCCTGCTCCAGATGAGCTCGGAACGGGCCACCGCGATCCAGACCAAGCTGCTCTTCTTCGACCTGGAGTGGGCGGCACTCGACGACGAGCGGGCCGAGCAGCTGCTGGCCACCGAGGGGCTCGGGTTCTGCGAGCACCACCTGCGCAATGAACGCCGCTACCGCGACCACCTGCTGAGTGCCCC
This sequence comes from Solirubrobacterales bacterium, assembly GCA_020438295.1. Lineage (GTDB taxonomy): Bacteria > Actinomycetota > Thermoleophilia > Solirubrobacterales > 70-9 > 67-14. The sequence continues at coordinate 1,551 of JAGQUV010000050.1, read as the reverse complement.
GGAGGAGAAGATCGCTACCGAGCTGTCGGTCACCGGTCGTGCCGCCTGGAGCCGCCTGTTCGACGAGCTGACCTCGGCCCTCCGGGTGGATCTGCCGGGCGCGGACGAGCCGGTGTCGCTCGACGTCGCGCTCGCCCGTCTCCATGACCCCGATCGCGAAGTCCGGCGGAGTACGGCCGAGGCGGTCACCGACTCGCTCGAACCGGGGCTGCGGACCAGGGCTTACGTGTTCAACACGTTGCTCCAGGACAAGTCGATCAACGACCGCCTGCGCTCCTACCCGCACTGGCTGGCCACCCGCAACCTGTCCAACGAAGCCTCGGACGAATCGGTCGAAGCGCTGATCGAGGCGGTCAAGGGCCGTTACGACCTGGCCCGGTCGTGGTACCGGACCAAGGCCGAGCTGCTCGGGATCGATCGGCTGGCCGACTTCGACCGGATGGCCGCGATTGCGACCGACGACCAGCAAATCGAGTGGGATCGGGGACGGGAGATCGTCCAGGAAGCGTTCAGCTCGCTCGCCCCGCAGGCCGGGGAAGTGGTCGAGCGCTTCTTCGACGAGCGCTGGATCGACGCCCCTCCCGCCCCGGACAAGCGTGGCGGCGCGTTCAGCGCGTCGACCGTGCCGTCGGTGCATCCCTACGTGATGCTCAACTACACCGCCAAACGCCGCGACGTGCTGACCCTCGCCCACGAGCTCGGCCACGGACTGCACCAGGCCCTGGCTGCCAAGCAGGGGATCTTCCACCAGGACACCCCGCTGACCGTGGCCGAGACCGCGTCGGTCTTCGCTGAAGAGCTCGTCTTCGGCCGGCTGCTGGCCGCGGAGGATGACCCGTCCTCGCGACTCGGGCTGCTGTCCGAGGCGGTGGAGGGCCAGATCGCCACGGTATTCCGCCAGGTCGCGATGAACCAGTTCGAGGACCGGGTCCACACGGCCCGGCGGGCCGAAGGCGAGCTCGCGGTCGAGCGCTTCAACGAGCTCTGGGCCGAGAGCCAGGAGGAGCTGCTCGGCGACTCGGTCGAAATCACCGACGGCTACCGCTCGTGGTGGTCGTACGTGCCCCACTTCATCGGCTCTCCGGGATACGTCTACGCCTATTCGTACGGCCAGCTGCTCGCGCTTTCGGTCTACCGCCTCTACGAGGAGCGGGGCGACGAGATCGTTCCCGGGTACCTCGAGATGCTCTCGGCCGGCGGTTCCCGCTCTCCGGAAGACCTCGGCCGGCTGGTCGGGGTCGACCTGGCCGACCCCTCGTTCTGGGACAACGGGCTCGACCTGGTGGCCGGCCAGATCGAGGCGGCCCAGGAGGCGGCCGGCACGGTCCTCGCCGGACGCGGCTGAGCCAGCGGCTCCCGGCCGATCCGGGTACCGCCCACCCGCTCTCCCGACTCGGGCGCCAGGTACCACCGGTACGGATCCCGACGCCACACACGCACCCGTCGGCACCGGGCGCCGGCATACGCACCCGCCCGGTTGGCCGGCCCGGGAATCGACTCTGGCACACTTCCGGGAGTGAAATCGTCGCTGCTAATCGCATCGATCGCCTT
>JAGQUV010000049.1 GCA_020438295.1 Solirubrobacterales bacterium | reverse complement strand
AGTTCGAGCCGGTCCTTCTCGTGGCCGATCCTTCGCAGGAAGACGATGCCCGTTCCCGGGTGCCGGCCGAGAACGTCGAACTGCTGCCGCTACCGATCGACGACTCCTGGATGCGCGATTCCGGGCCGATCATCGTCACCGCACCCGGCGGTGGCCGGGTCGGGGTCGATTTCCGGTTCAACGCCTGGGGCGAGTCATTCTCGCCCTACGACAATGACGCCGCGGTCGCCGCGGGGATCCTCGAGCACCTCGGGATAGAGCGACGCGAGAGCCGGCTCGTGCTGGAGGGTGGTTCGATCGCGGTCGACGGCGACGGGCTCCTGGTCACCACCGAGCAGTGTCTGCTCGACCCGACCCGCAACCCGGAGCTGGACCGCGAAGCGATCGGCGCCGGGGTCGGCGCCGCGCTGGGCGCCGAGCGGGTGATCTGGCTGGGACAGGGTCTGGTCGAGGACGCCGACACGGACGGTCACGTAGACAACATCTGCGCCTTTGTCGAGCCCGGCCGGGCGCTGCTGCAGACCGTTCCCGACCCGGGCGACCCCAACTGGGCCGGGGTGGAGGACAACCGGCGCCGGCTGGGGGAGGCCGGGGTCGAGGTGGTCGAGCTGGAGCTGCTCCCGCATACCGAGCGGGATTCCGGGGAGCCGGTGGTGGTGCCGTACATGAATTTCTACGTGGCCAACGGAGCGCTGATCGTGCCGGTGGGCGGGATGGACCCCGACATGGACGAAGAGGCACTCGGTCGGCTGGCCGGCCTGTTCCCCGGCCGCGAGGTGGTCGGCATCGACGGGCGGGTACTGGCGCTGGGCGGCGGCGGCATCCACTGCATAACCCAGCAGATCCCGGTGGCCTGAGGCAATGACCGACGAGGGTGGAGGCCGGAGATGAGCGAGGGCGCATACGAGTTGATCGAGGCGACCGGCCCGGTGCCGGACTCTATGGCCCGGGTGGACGAACCGCGCCGCGGCCCGTTCCGGATCGGGGCGGTCCAGCAGCGCTGGAACCCGGACCCCGAAGCCCATCTCGAGGCCCTGGCCGAGGGGATCGGGATCGCCGCCGGCAAAGGGGCGGAGATCGTCTGCCTGCAGGAGCTGTCTCTGTCGCCCTACTTCGCGATCACCGACGATGCAGTGGACGAGGCGGCCGCGTACGCCGAGGCGATCCCCGGCGGAGCCACCACCGAGTTCGCGGTGGAGATGGCTTCCGAGAACGGCTGCCACGTCCATGCCTCGCTGTACGAGGCGGCCGATGACGGCGGGATCGGCTTCAACACAGCGATCTGCGTCGCCCCCGACGGAAAGCTGATCGCCCGGACCCGCAAGCTGCACATCCCGGTCACCGCCGGCTACTACGAGGACAAGTACTTCCGGCCCGGTGACACCGGCTATCCGGTGATCGGGGTGGGTGAGGCGAAGTTCGGCTTCCCGACCTGCTGGGACCAGTGGTTTCCCGAGCTCGCGCGGGCCTACTCACTGGGCGGGGCCGAAGTGATCGTCTACCCGACCGCGATCGGTTCCGAGCCGGACCACCCGGATTTCGACACCCAGCCGCTCTGGGAACGGGTGATCGTCGGCAACGGGATCGCCAACGGCACGTTCATGGTCGCGGTCAACCGGATCGGGACCGAAGGTCCCCTGACCTTCTACGGCTCGTCGTTCATCTCCGACCCTTACGGAAGGGTCCTGGCCCAGGCCCCGCGCGACCGCCCGGCGGTGCTGGTCGCCGACCTCGACCTCGACCAGCGACGGGACTGGCTCGACCTGTTCCCCTTCCTCGAAACCCGCCGCCCCGACACCTACGGGGACCTGGTCGACGGTTAGCCCGACCGGCCGGCGCGGCGCCGTGCCTGGGGGCGCCGTGTCAGCGGGAGGCGCTGGGGCACCGGTCGCGGGAGCGGTTCAGCCCTTTTCGGCGTAGGACTTCAGGCCCTCGGCCGCGTCCTTGGTCAGCCACTCTTTGAGCTTGTCCTGGACCGGACCCTTGATCAGCAACCCGAGCATGCGGCCGGTGTCGGCTTCGAGTCCGTAGGTCGCCCGGGTGCGATCGCCGCCCAGGTCCTCCAGCTTCCACGAGCCGACCAGCCACTTCAGGTCGCCCTTCTTCTGTTCCCAGCTCATCCCCTCCTCCGGCTGGTACTGGAAAGCCAGGCGAGAGGTCAGGTGCTTGACCTTGGCGTCTGAGACGATCTCGACCAGTTCGGCCCGGCCTTCCGGGTCGGTCTCGAGGATCTTCGACGAGATCATCGACTCCTGCCATTCGGGCGTGTTGCCGAGATCGACGATGATCTCGTAGCAGCGGACCCTGGGCACCTCGATCTCGACCGTGCGCGACGTCTTGAGTATTCCCATGGCGTCAGCCTATAACGGAGTCCGCCGACTCCGCCACCGCGGTCTTCATAGACTGCGGCCGGATGAGCCGGTACGAACCCCGCGTAATCGAGGGCAAATGGCAGCGGATCTGGGCCGACGAAGGTACCTGGGAGGTCCCCAACCCCGGCGACGGCGGATTTGAATCGGACAAGCCGAAGTCGTACGTGCTGGAGATGCTGCCGTACCCGTCGGGCGAGCCGCACGTGGGCCATCTCAAGGTCTACTCGGTCGGGGACGCGATCGCCCACTTCCGTCGCCGCAACGGCTTCGAGGTAATCCACCCGATGGGCTACGACTCGTTCGGGCTGCCGGCCGAGAACAACGCGATCAAGACCGGTGAGCCACCGCGGGTCGCGACCGAGCGCTCGATCGAGGCGTTCAGGGAGCAGTTCACCGAGTGGGGCATCTCGATCGACTGGACGCGCGAGCTCGCGACCCACACCCCCGAGTACTACCGCTGGACGCAGTGGATCTTCCTGCAGCTGTTCAGCCGCGGCCTGGCCTACCGTGCCGAGGCCCCGGTCCAGTGGTGCCCGAACGACGCCACGGTGCTGGCCAACGAGCAGGTGATTGACGGCCGCTGCGAGCGCTGCGGGACCGAGGTCGAGACCCGCAGCCTGGAGCAGTGGTTCTTCCGGACCACCGAATACGCCGACCGGCTGCTGGCCGATTTCGCGAAGCTCGACTCCTGGCCCGACCACGTGATCACCATGCAGGAGAACTGGATCGGCCGCTCCGAAGGGGCCGAGGTCGTGTTCCGCTGTGAGGCCGCCGGGATCGATTTCCCGGTGTTCACCACCCGCCCGGACACGCTGTTCGGGGCCACCTTCTTCGTGCTGGCGCCCGAACATCCCGCTTTGGCGGAGCTGGTTGCCGGGACCGAGGCCGAACAGGCGGTGGATGAGTACGTGGGCCAGGTCGCGCGGGCGACCGTCGAGGAGCGGGGCGACGAAGGGCGCCCCAAGACCGGGGTCCCGCTCGGCCGCACCGTGACCAACCCGGTCAACGGCGAGGAGATCCCGATGTTCGTAGCCGACTACGTGCTGATGGACTACGGCACCGGCGCCGTGATGGCCGTGCCCGCACACGACGAGCGGGACTTCGCGTTCGCCGGGACGTTCGGCCTGCCGGTCCGCCGGGTGATCGAGAGCGTCACCGATCAAGCGGGAGCCGATCGTGACGAACCGGGCGCCGCCGGTGAGCTTCCCTACACCGGCGATGGGCCGATGGTCAATTCCGGCCGTTTCGACGGGCTGGACAACCGTGAGGCCTACGACCGGATCGTCGCCTGGCTCGACGAGGAGGGCCGGGGAGAGTCTTCGGTCAACTACCGCCTGCGGGACTGGCTGGTCTCGCGGCAGCGCTACTGGGGCGCTCCGATCCCGATCGTCTATTGCGAGAAGTGCGGCATGGTCCCGGTCCCGGACGACCAGTTGCCGGTCGAGCTGCCCGAGGTCGACGACTACGCGCCCAGGGGCAAGAGCCCGCTCGAGGCCGCGGGCGACTGGGTGAACACGGCCTGCCCGGACTGCGGAGGTGACGCCCGGCGCGAGACCGACACCATGGACACCTTCGTCGACTCCTCCTGGTACTTCCTTCGCTATCTCGATCCGCACAACGACGCCGCCGCATTCTCCCGCGAGGCGGCCGATCACTGGATGCCGGTTGACCAGTACATCGGTGGGGTCGAACACGCGATCCTCCACCTGCTTTATGCGCGGTTCTTCGCCAAGGCCCTGGCCGACCTGGGCCACCTCGGCGTGACCGAGCCGTTCGCCAACCTGTTCACCCAGGGCATGATCACCCGCGACGGGGCCAAGATGTCGAAATCGAAAGGCAACACGGTCAGCCCGGCCGAGTACGTCGGCCGACACGGGGCCGACGCCGCGCGCACCTACGTCTGCTTCATGGGCCCGCCCGAGCGCGGCGGCGACTGGACCGACGAAGGGGTGGAGGGCGTGCACCGCTTCCTGGCCCGGCTCTGGCGGGTAACAGACGAGATCGCCGGCCCGGAGGGCGAAGAACCGGAGCCATTCGAGACGCCCGTCGCGGGCGACCTGGAAGGCCCGGCCAGGGAAGTGGTGGCCAAGGCCCACTGGGCGATCGAGAAGGCGACCGGCGACTTCAACCGGGACTTCCAGTTCAACACCGTGATCGCCGCGGTGATGGAGCTGGTCAACGAGATCTACCGGGTCAAGGACGATCTGCTCGACGACTACACCGGTCGCCGGGCGTTGCGGTTCGCGACCGCGACCGCGACCTCGCTGATCCAGCCGTTCGCCCCGCACCTGGCCGCCGAAGCGTATGAGCGGCTGACCGGGGATCGCGTCTGGGAGACGCCCTGGCCGGAGGCCGACCCGGCGATGCTGCGGTCCGACTCGGTAACGATCGTGGTGCAGGTGAACGGCAAGGTCAGGGACCGGATCGAGGTCGACGAAGGGGCGGAGAAGGACGAGATCCTCGCCGCGGCCCGATCGGCCGGGAACGTGGCCCGCCATCTCGAAGGATCGGAGATCGTGAAAGAGATCCTGGTTCCGGGGAAACTGGTCAATCTGGTCGCGAAGCCGTCCTGACCCGGACCCGGTAGGTGGTTCGGGCCGGCCGGGAATCGTTCCGTCACGCTTTTCTTCCACCCGTGACGCCATCGTTGAGCCCGGTCGGTCCATGCTCGGCCCATGCCCGAGGTGTTCAAGAGCCAGCTGTTCGTATACGCGCTGATCGCGGTCGTGCTTCTCCTGGTCGGGCTGAGCTCGCTCCGGGACCGGGGCGGAAGCGAACGAGCCGGGTCGATCGGGTCGGCTTCGCTGGCCGGCGGCGAATCGGAGATGCCGGGGAGCGGAGGGCCGGGCGGCGAATCGTCCGGCGACGACCGGCCGGGTGACTTCTCGATCTCGGCCGGCTCGCGAAAGCTGGTGGTCGACGTCTCGGGAGCGGTCCGAAGGCCCGGGGTCTACCGGTTCTCGGACGGTGCCCGGGTCGTCGACGCGATCCGCAGGGCCGGCGGCCCGTCCGGGCGGGCGCTGGCCGGAGCGATCAACCGGGCCGCCCGCCTGGCCGACGGCCAGCAGGTCGTAGTGCCGTTCCGCGCGGGTGTGAGCGGCGGGGTAGGGGCGGCCGCCGGGGCCGGGATGGGCATTGGTTCGGAGGCCGGTACGGCGTCCGGGCCGATCAGTTTCGGTTCGGCCACCGCCGAGCAACTCGAGGAGATCGAGGGGATCGGGCCGGTCACCGCGGCCGACCTGATCGAGTACCGCGACTCGCAGGGCGGGATCGCCTCGATCGACGAGCTCGACCAGGTGAGTGGCATCGGACCGGTGACCATGGAGGCGCTCCGTTCCCGGCTCCAGCCCTGACCCGGGAGATCGCCGCCGGCGGATGGCGTCTTGCGGCGCTGGCCGGCCTCGGGTCCGGCCTGGCGGCCTCACCGTTCGTCCCATCCGAGGGCGGGGTGGCCCGGCCGGCCGCCGTCCTCGCGCTGGTCCTCGTGCTGACCGGTGGCCTCGGGCGCGGCAGCCGCGGGAGGCAGGCTCCGGTGGCCGTCACGTTGGTCGTCCTGGCCGGTATCGCGGCGGGACTAACCGGCGGTGCCGAGCGACTGGACGCGATCGACGGCGGCGCGCTGGCCGGTCCGGCGGGCGACCGCATCTCGCTCACCGGCTACGCGCTGTCGGCTCCCCGCTGGTCACACGGACTGGTCCGCTTCCCGATCGAATCGCCCCGCGGGCGCGTCATGGTCCAGTCGCTCGGGGATCGGGGGCCAGCGACGGCGCGGTCCGACCTCGGCGGGGTGGATCCCGGGGCGGAGGTGGCGGTGGCCGGGGTGCTCAAGCGGCCACCGTCCTGGTACCGCCCGACCATGCGCCGGCAGGGCCTGGCGATGGTCGTCCACGCCGAGTCGGTATCGCTTACCGGCAGCCGGAGAGGAGGCATCCCGGGGCTGGTCGACCGGATGCGGTCGCGGGCCGAGGCTGCCTTGGAGCGTGCCATGCCGTTCCGGGAGGCGGCGCTGGCCCGCGGCTTCGTGCTCGGCCAGGACAGTTCGATCGACCCGGCCACGGTCGAGCAGTTCCGGGACTCCGGCCTGGCCCACCTGCTGGCGGTCTCGGGCCAGAACGTGATCCTCCTGGCCCTGCTCGCGGCCCCGTTCATGGCGGTGGCCGGCCTCCGCCCGACGGTCCGGCTGGTCCTGGTTGCGGGCCTGATCCTGATCTACGTGCCGCTGGCCGGAGGGGGGCCGTCGATCCAGCGGGCCGGCGTAATGGGGCTGGCCGGCCTGGCCGCGGCCGCCGCTACGCGCCCCGCCTCCCGCGTCTACGCGATCGTCCTCGCCGTGGTCGTCACCCTCGCCCTGAACCCGCGGGCCAGTGGCGACCCGGGCTGGCAGCTCAGCTTTGCCGCCGTGCTGGGGATCCTGGTCCTGGCGGCGCCGCTCCGGGCCCGTCTGGTCCCGCTGACCGGCGGGGATGGGTGGCGGGCCGGGTTGAACGACGGGATCGCGATCACCGTCGCCGCGGCGTTGGCGACCGCGCCGCTGATGGCCGCCCATTTCGACCGGCTCGCGCTGGGCACAGTGCTGGCCAACCTGCTGGCCCTGCCCGCGGTCGCTCCGTCGATGTGGCTGGGCATGATCAGTGCGGCGGCCGGGCAGGTCTCGAGCCTGGCCGCGGTGCCGTTCAACCTGGTCAACTCGGTCCTGCTCGCCTTCATCGCCCGGGTCGCCGGCTGGTTCAGCGGGCCCGGGTGGGTGCTAGCCGGGATCGCCTCCGGCGGACCAATCGTCGCGGTGCTCGGCTATCTCCTGCTGGCCGGTCTGCTTGCTGCGGGGTCGGTCCTTTGGCCGGCGCCGCGGGACCCGGATGGTAGCCCCGAGCCGCCGCGGTCGCCGGCCGGCCGGTGGCTGCGACCGGTAGCGCTTCTGCTCGGGGCCGTCCTTCTGTTAGTCCTGGTCTGGCAGGGACCGGGGCTGTTCGGTGAGCATCGTCGCGATCTCGCTCCGCCGCCGCCGGGCGGCGCCCGTGTGGAGATCCTCGACATCGGCCAGGGAGATGCGACCCTGATCCGGCCCGACGGCGCCGATCCGGTGCTGATCGACGGGGGCCCGCCCGGCGGGGATCTCCGTGGGGCACTCGACTCGGCCGGGGTCGGACGGCTCGCGGCCGTGATCCTGACCCACGGTGATCTCGACCACTGGGGTGGCCTGGCCGACCTGTTCGGGCCGGTCGAGGTCGACCGGTTCCTGTTCGACGTGGCCCCGGCCCGGCTGCTGGCCCAGGCAAGGCGTTCGGGGGCGGCGATCGCCCGGATCGGCGCCGGCCAGCGGATCCGCTTCGGAAACCTCGAGCTGGACCTGATCTGGCCGCCCGCCCGGCAGCCCGGGGAACGTCCTCCGGCCGGCAGCGAGCCGAATGCCAGGTCGGTGGTCGCGATCCTCGAGTGGAAACGTTTCCGGATGCTGCTGACCGGAGATGCCGAGTCCGAGCTGGTCCCGTTGAGCCCGGGACCGGTCGACGTGCTGAGGGTCGCCCACCACGGCAGCGACGATGCCGGCCTGGACCGCCTGCTGGACCAGACCCGACCCGCCCTGGCGGTGATCTCGGTCGGGGAGGACAACCGGTTCGGACATCCCACCGGGGCCACGCTCGACTCACTCGATGAGGCTGGAGTGGGGGTCTTGAGGACCGACCGCAATGGAACCGTCTCGGTCGTGCTCGACCATGGCGGGTTCAGTATTGAAACAGGCCGTTAGGCCGGGACGCGGGGCAAACAACCGCCCGCGGAGGTCCCTCTCCGACTGAGGGTCCCTCTTCAGCCGGTTTCGCTCCGACCGGGGGTCCCTTCCCGACCGGGCCAGACGATCGTCCGCCCCGGCTTTGAGCGGGTGGGTGCAGTTTCCCCACCATACGTCGGGAAACTGCACCCACCTGTCCGGACCGACCGCTGTACCGGACCGACCGCTATACCGGACCGACCGCTGTGTCGGTCCTGCGCCTGGCCGACTGACCGCCGGGCCAGTCGGGAGAATGGGGGGGTGGCCGACGAGATGAAACCGGCGTACCTGATTCACGGCTCTGATGTGGCCAAGGTCGATCAGACCCGGGCCCGCCTGCGCAAGCGGGCCGAAGACGAGGGCGGGGTCGCATCGCTCGAAGTATTCGAGCCGTTCGAGAACCGCGGAAGCCCCGATGCGGACGGACTGGTCGCCGCGATCGGCGCGATGTCGTTGATCCCGGACCGTCGCTATCTGCTGGCCGACGGGATCGAGAAGTGGGGCAAGCGTCAGGGTGAACGGGTGATCGGGGCCCTGCTCGACGCTCCCCCTCAGACCACGGTCGTGCTGATCGCCCGCGGTAAGGTCCCAGCCGAGATCGCCGGGGCGGTCAGGAAGGTTGGAGGTGACGTGCTCGGTTTCGACGCGCCCACCGGGGCGGAGCTTCCGCATCACCTGGTCTCGTCTGCGTCGGATCGGGGATTCGAACTCGACATCGACGCGGCCAGGTTCCTGGTCTCCTATCTGGGGGAGGGGTTGACCAGGCTTTCGAATGAACTGGACCGTCTCGCGATATGGGCGGGCCCGGGCGGGCGGGTCGAGGTCGACGACCTCGAGGAGATGGTGGTCGATGCGACCGAATCCGGCAGGTTCGCGCTGGGGGACGCCCTGGTGGCCGGCGACCGGGTGCGATCGATCCACTTGGCCGAGCGCATGCTGGCCGAGGGAAAGACGGCCGGGAGCGCGGTCTTCTCGGCCGCCAGCTCGGTCCGTCGGGCACACAAGGCCCTGACCATGATCGAGGCCGGGCTGCCCCAGAATCAGGTCGAGCGTGGGCTCGGGGTGCCGCCGTTCATCGCCAAGCGGTTGGTCGGATCGCTCTCAGGCGCCCGCAGCGACGACATGCGCCGCGCCCTGGTAGCTCTGGCCGACCTCGAGGTCTGGACCCGGGGCGGGTCGAGCTACCCGGACGAGCTGGCCCTGGACCTCGCGCTGATCAACGCGACGGACGGCCCCGGTTGAGGCCCCGGGGAGGAGGGTGCAGTTTGCCGACCATAGGTTGGGAAACTGCACCCACCCCGACGGATGGTCCGGTCGGCGGCCCCGGCGCGGGTCGGATTGGCGCGGCGGAGCGGGTCGGCCGGGCTCACGCGGGTCGGATCGGCGCGGTGGAGCCGGTCAGTCGCGCGGTGCTGCGGGACAGTGGAGCGGTGCTGCGGGACAGTTGCGCGGTTGAGCGGGAAAGTGGCTCGGTGAAGCGGGTCGGTGGCTCGGCGGTGTGGGTCAGCCGCCGGTGGCGACCCGGGCCGCGCGGGACTTCTTGCGGGCCCCGTTGCGGCGGTGGATCGCGCCGCGCTGGACGGCCTTGTCGATCCGGGAGACCAGGGCGCGGTGCTCGCTCTCGACCGTCTCGGCATTGCCCGCTTCGACCGCATCTTCGAGACGGTGGAAGTGGGTCTTGATCGCACTGGTCAGCTGCCGGTTCTCGACACGCTCGCGCTCGGTGCGAAGGATTCGTTTTTTCTGTGAGGCTATGTTGGCCATGTTCTTCCGGTCTGCCGGCACCGGGGGGAATCCCCTTGCAGGCGGCCGCCGACTATACCGATAGCGAGTATGGATTCGCCACCCGACCCCCATAGCAGCCGCTCGGCGGACGAAGACGAGGGCCCGGCCGGCGACCGGGAGCTCGACTCGTTCGAGGCCGGCGCCCGCGCGGCCGAGGAGGCGGTGAAAAGCGCATCGGAGCGGGCCGAGCGCCTGGTCAGATACAGCGAGCGGGCCGAGCAGGTCGTCGTCGCCCGCGGCGAGATAGGAATGGAGGGAGGGGTTTCGAACCCGCTGGCCGTGGCCGAGCGGGCGCCGGGGGCCGGGGCGGAGGCCGCGCCCGGGGCGGAAAAGGCGGCCAAGCCCGGTCACCTGGCTCGTTCGACCGCGTTCTTTTCGGTGGCGACCGCCGCGTCCCGGGTTGCCGGTCTGGTCCGGGAGATCGTGGCCGCCGGGTATTTCGGCATCACCGGGCCGATGTCGGCGTTCACGGTGGCCTTCCAGGTTCCGAACCTGATCCGGGCGCTGTTCGCCGACGCCGCCCTGCAGCCCGCGTTCGTCCCGATCTTCACCGAGCAGATCGAGCAGGGCAGATACAGGGAGGCCTTCCGCATGGCCTCGACCATGATCCTGCTGGTCACCATGGTGCTCGGCGCGATCACCGCGGTGTTCATCCTCGGCGCCAGTTTCATCATGCCGCTGTTCGCGCCCGGCTTCAGCGGAGAGGTCGAGTCGCTGATGATCGTGCTCTCCCAGATCATGTTCCCGATCCTGATCCTGCTCGGCATCACCGGGGTCGTGGTCGGAATCCTCAACAGCTACGACCGCTTCGGCGCGTTCGCGATCTCGCCGCTGTTCTGGAACCTGACCATCATCGCCGTGGTCGTGCTCACGGTCCCGCTGTTTGCCGAGGAGAAGCGGATCTACGCCTACGCGTTCGGCGTGCTGGCCGGGACGCTGGTCCAGCTGCTGATCCCGACCTGGGACCTCCGCCACACCCCGTTTCGCGGCACGCTCAAGGTCAATTTCCGCGATCCGAACGTGCGCCGGGTGTTGCTCCTGATGGTCCCGGTGACGCTCAGCCTGGGCCTGGTCAACTTCAACCTGCTGGTCAACAGCTTCTTCGGCAGCCTGGTCAGCGACCAGGCCCCGGCCGGGATCGACAAGGCGTTCCGTATCTACCAGCTTCCGCAGGGGATCTTCTCGGTGGCGATCGCCACTGTTCTCTTTCCTACGCTGGCCCGGTTCGCCACCCGGGGCGACTACGACAGCCTGCGGGCCACCCTGGCCAAAGGCATGCGTCAGATCGTGTTCGTGCTGCTGCCCGCAACCGCCGCCATCCTGGTCCTGGCCGAGCCGATGACCAGGCTGGTCTTCCAGCGGGGCGAGTTCACCCCCGAGCAGACCGAGGTGGTGGCGACCGCGCTGTTCTGGTTCGCCTTCTCCCTGCCCACCAACGGGATGTTCCTGCTGCTCAGCCGGACCTTCTTCGGCCTGCAGAAGCCGTGGATCCCGACCGCGATCGCGGCCGGCAACCTGGCGGTCACCGCGGTCGCTTCGTTCCTCCTCTACCGGCCGTTCGGGGTGGCCGGGATCGTGGCGGCGACCGCGATCGCCACCCTGATCTCGGTGGCGATCCAGATCGTGCTGTTGCGAACCCGGATCGGCGGCATCCAGATGCCCCGGCTGATCGCGTCGACCACGCGGATCGCGATCGGCTCGCTGGTCCTCGCCGGGGTGGCCTGGGAGGTCTGGGACCTGCTCGACCAGGCGCTCGGGAGGGGGCTGGTCGGTCAGATCGTCTCGCTGGGAGCCGGGCTCGGCCTCGGTGCGGTCGCCTACCTGGCCAGCTGCCGGCTGCTGCGGGTCCCGGAACTCGATGAGGTCCTGGCCCTGGTGCGACGCCGGCCATGAGCTTTTCCGCGTACCTGGCCGGGACGGCCGGCCTGGCGGTCGGTCTGGCCGCGGTGGTCGTGACCGCGGTCGTGCTCAGGACCAGGCTGCTGGGCGGGCTCGGGGGACCGGTCGGCTGGCTGGCTACGATCGTGCTCGGGGCAGCGGTGGCGATCGTCGTCGCCCTTCTGCTCGGCAGCGTCGGTCTCCTCGACGGCTGGACCTACCTGGTCGCGACGGTCGCCGTCGCGGTCGCGGCCCGGCGTTGGCGGGAGCGGATTCCATCGGTGGGGCGGGCAACCGAGCCGCCCCGGACTACTTCTCCGGTTGCCCTGACCGCGGCCGGCCTGGCCCTGGTCGCGCTGGCCGCGGCCGTCTTCTCGGTCGGGGTCAGGCTCAAGTACGGGACCGGGATGACCGGCTTCGATTCGACCTGGTACCACGGGCCGTTTGCGGCCGGCCTGGCCTCGTCCGGCGACACCTTCTCACTCCACTTCCTCGCTCCGCAGTTCCTCAGCTGGTTCTACCCGCAGAACTCGGAACTGATCCACTCGCTGGGCATCCTCGGCTTCGACAACGACCTGCTGTCGCCGCTGATCAATTTCGGCTGGCTGGGCGGGTGCCTGCTGGCCGCCTGGTGCATCGGGCGGCCTTACGGTGCGGCCCCGGTCTCGGCCGGCGGAGTAGCGCTGGTGATGGCCTCGACCGCGATGATCGACCAGGCCGGCGAGGCCCGCAACGACATCGTCGGCACCTTCTTCATTCTGGCCGCGCTGGCGCTCGTGGTCAATTTCGGGGCGGGCGGACGCCGGCTCGGGCCCGGGCCGGTCGTGGTCATCGCGCTGGCCGCCGGGCTGGCCGCCGGGACCGAGGTCAACTACATCGCGGCCGCACTCGTCCTGCTGGCCGGAGCGCTGGCCCTGGCCGACCCGGCGACCAGGCGGAAGGCCGGCCTGCTTGCGGTCGCGGCGGCGCTGGTCGGTGGCGGTTACTGGTACCTGCGCAACCTCGTGCACAGCGGCAACCCGCTGCCGTGGATCGACCACCTCGGCCCGATCTCGCTGCCCGGTCCGGACCAGGACGTCGGCGGGCGGGGGGCCGGCTCGGTCTGGAGCTATCTGACCGATCCGGATGTGATCGGCGACTGGTTCCTGCCCGGGCTCGGCGACGGGTTCGGTGACGGCTGGCCGGTCCTGCTGCTCTCCGCCGGCGCCGGGCTCGTGCTCTGCCTGGGGCGCGGATCGGGCCCCGCCCGGCGGACCGGGGCCGCGGTCGGGATCGCGCTGGTGCTGGCCTGGCTTCTCGCTCCTACCTCGGCCTCCGGCCCACCCGGGGAGCCGGCCGGATTCGTCTCGGGACTGCGCTACCTCGCCCCGGCGCTCGCGGTCGGCCTGGCCCTGCTGGGCAGCGCGGTCGGACCCCGCGGCGCTGCGGCGAGCTGGCTGGTGATGGCCGTTTTCCTGCTGCTGGCCCCGTTCACCATGGCGTTCAGCTCGACCTGGGGCTTCGGCTACTGGTTTGGGGCGCTGGTGGTGGCGGCCGCGGTATGGCTGCTGGCCGCCGGTTTCATCGCCGTTCGCGCTCGGCGCCCGGACCGCGAACCGGGCGGGGGCAGGGACCGGATCGCACCTCGCTTGGCCGCCCTGGCGGCCGTACTCATCGTGGTCGTCCTGGCCGGGCAAAGGGTCCAGGCCAACTACTTCGAGAACCGCTACGCCAGCCCCGACTTCACCACGGCCGGGCTGTCGGAGGCGTTTTCCTGGGCTCGCGACGTGGACGGCGCCTCGATCGCGACCAACGCTACGCGCCAGTACCCGCTGGCCGGAAAGATGCTCGGCAACCGGGTCGAGTTCATCGGTGAGCCCCGACCGTCGGGCGGCTACGTCAAGCCGGAGACCTGCCGGGCCTTCAAGCGGGCGATCAACCGCGGCGACCACGACTACGCGGTGATCACCCTCGACCGGCCCAGCCCGAACCGGCCGTTCGCCCGCGAGCTGGACTGGGTCGAAGGCGATCCCGCGCTCGAGCCGGTCCTGAAGGAGCCGCCGACCGCGGTCTTCGAGCTGACCGGGCCGCTCGACCCCGATCTCTGCCCCTGATCCGACGCGCTCTCCGCGGTCGCAGGTTCCCGGGTCGCGGGCCGATCGGCTGAACGGTTCCGTCCGGCCGCGGCCGCTCCAGGGTCTGCTGTCGCCGAGCTCGCGGCCCCGCCATACTGCGGGGCTCGCATGGAACTGATCCGGAACTTCTCGATCATCGCCCACATCGACCACGGTAAGTCCACCCTGGCCGATCGCCTGATCCAGCGCTGTGGCGCCGTGGCCGACCGCGAGATGAAGAACCAGCTCCTCGATTCGATGGACCTGGAGCGGGAGCGCGGCATCACGATCAAGGCCCAGGCGGTGCGGGTCGAGTTCAAGGCGGCCGACGGCGTCACCTACCACCTGCACCTGATCGATACGCCGGGCCACGTCGATTTCTCCTATGAGGTCTCACGCAGCCTGGCCGCCTGCGAAGGGGCCCTGCTGGTGGTCGATGCGGCGCAGGGGGTCGAGGCCCAGACCGTGGCCAACACCTATCTGGCGATCGAGAACGGCCTCGAACTGATCCCGGTGCTGAACAAGGTCGACCTGCCGGGCGCCGAGCCGGAACGGGTCGCGGGCGAGGTCTCCGACCTGATCGGGGTGGACCCGGACGAGATCCTCAGGATCTCGGCCAAGACGGGAGAGGGGGTGCCCGAGGTGCTGGAGGCGATCGTCGAACGGGTGCCGCCGCCGACCGGCGACCCCGAGGCGCCGTCGAGGGCGCTGATCTTCGACTCGGAGTTCGACCAGTACCGGGGCGTGGTCGCGTACGTGCGCATGGTCGACGGTAGCTTCAAGAAGCACGAGCGCATCCTGGCGATGCAGAACGGGACCGAGGCCGAGCTCGACGACATCGGCTTCTTCCGGCCGCTGATGACCTCGGCCGACCGGATCGAGGTCGGCGAGGTCGGCTACGTGATCACCGGGATCAAGGACGTGGCCAAACTGAGGGTCGGTGACACGCTTACCGACCTCGACCGTCCCGCGACCGAGCCGCTGGCCGGATA
>JAGQUV010000048.1 GCA_020438295.1 Solirubrobacterales bacterium | reverse complement strand
ACCCCGGACTCGTCGCGCTACTGGCCGGCCGACCTGTACGAGCCCGGGAAGGCCCAGCCTTCGTTCGACAAGCAGTTCGTCCGCGACTGGGCCAACGCGACCGGCTGGGACCACTCACCGCCGGCCCCGGAACTGCCGGACGACGTGGTTGCCCAGACCAGGGAGAAGTACATCGAGGCGTTCGAGCGGATCACCGGCACCGGCTTCCGGCCGGTCCCGGCGGGGTCCCCCGGGGACACCGCGTGATAAACGCCCGGGTCCTGATCCGGCCGAAGGAAGGCATCCTCGATGCCCAGGGAAAGGCGGTCGAGAAGGCGCTGCCGGCACTCGGGTTCGAGGGGATCGAGCACGTGCGGGTCGGCCGGATCGTCGAGCTTCGGGCCGAGAACGACGAACGGCTGCAGGAGCTCTGCGAGAAGCTCCTGGCCAACCCGCTGATCGAGGACTACGAAATCGAGATCGCGTGATCTGGGGGGTGGTGCAGTTCCCGGGCTCCTGCGACGAACGGGACGCCCTGCACGCCTGTCGCCTCTCCCGGGTCGAGTTCGGTGACCGGGCCCGGCTCGTCTGGCACGAGGAGACCGACCTGTCCGGCCTCGACGGGATCGTCATCCCGGGCGGGTTCTCGTACGGCGACTACCTGCGGGCCGGGGCCATCGCCCGCTTCTCGCCGGCGATGTCGGCGGTCGCCGATTTCGCCGCGGCCGGCGGCCCGGTGCTCGGCATCTGCAACGGCTTCCAGGTCCTGTGCGAGAGCGGCCTGCTCCCGGGGGCACTGCTGACCAACACGGGGACCCGGTTCATTTGCCGTCAGGGCGAGCTGGTGGTCGGCGAGGCCGACTCGCCGTTCCTTGCCCGGTTCAGCCCCGGCGAGCGGATCTCGGTCCCGTTCAAACACGAGAGCGGCCGCTACTACGCACCGCCCGACCTGCTCGAGGAGATCGAACGCGACAACCGGGTGGCCTTCCGGTATGCACCGGGGCAGAACCCGAACGGTTCGCTCAACGACATCGCCGGAGTCGTCAACGAGGCGGGCAACGTGCTCGGCCTGATGCCGCATCCCGAACACGCGGTCGAAGCGTTCACCGGATCGACCGACGGACTGAGGATCTTTCAGGGTCCGGCCCGGGAGCCCGGTCCGGCCGGGATGGCCGCGTGAGCAAGCACCGCGAGCTCGGCCTTACCGACCACGAGTTCGACCTGATCTGCGAGAAGATCGGCCGTGAGCCCAACGACGTCGAGCTGGCCATGTTCTCGCTGCTCTGGTCCGAGCATTGTGCCTACAAGCACTCGCGGAAGCTGCTTAGGACCCTGCCCAGCGAGGGCCCCAGGGTGGTCATGGGGCCCGGCGAGAACGCCGGCGCGGTCGACATCGGAAACGGCTTCTCGATCGCGTTCAAGGTCGAGTCGCACAACCACCCGAGCGCGGTCGAGCCGTTCGAGGGGGCAGCCACCGGGGTCGGTGGCATCCTGCGCGACGTGATCGCGCTCGGCGCCCGTCCGATCGCGATGCTCGATTCGCTCCGCTTCGGCGAGCTCGACGGCGAACGGACCCGCTACCTGCTCGACGGAGTGGTCCGGGGGATCGGCCACTACGGAAACTCGATGGGGATCCCGACCGTAGGTGGCGAGATCTATTTCGAGCCGCCGTACCGGCAGAACCCGCTGGTCAACGCGATGTGCGTCGGTATCGCCCGTACCGCCGACATGGTCCGGGCGGCCGCCTCGGGAGTAGGCAACCGGGTGGTGCTGATCGGTTCGCTGACCGGCCGTGACGGGATCGGCGGGGCCTCGGTCCTGGCCTCGGCCGAGCTCGAGGAAGGCGAGTCCGACAAGCGCCCGACCGTCCAGATCGGGGATCCGTTCGAGGAGTCGAAGCTGCTCGAGTGCTGCCAGGAGCTGCTGGAAGCCGGGCTGCTTGTCTCGCTGCAGGATCTGGGCGCGGCCGGACTGACCTCTTCGGCCGGGGAGATGGCTTCCGCCGGCGGGGTCGGGATCGAGATCGACGTCGGTCGGGTGCCGCTGCGCGAAGCCGACATGGAGCCGTTCGAGATCATGGTCTCGGAGTCGCAGGAGAGGATGCTGGCGGTCGTCGAGCCGGAAAAGGTGGATGCCGTGCTGGCACTGTGCGACAAGTGGCAGACCGCCTCGGCGGTGATCGGCGAGGTGACCGCCGACGGCGCCTTCCGCGTGGTCAAGGGCGGGGAGACGGTCGGCGAGATCGCGGTCGATGCGCTGGTCGACGGCTGCCCGTTGTACGACCTGGACCCGGCCGAGCCCGGGGAGTGGACCTACGCGAACCGGCGCACCATGGACAGCGACGATCCCGGGGAAATCCTGCTGAACCTGCTCGCCTCGCCGTCGATCGCTTCCAAGCGGTGGGTCTTCGACCAGTACGACACTCTGGTTGGTTCCCGTACCGCGCACCGGGCCGGAGCCACCGACGCCGCCGTGCTGCGCATTCCCGAGGCGGAACGGGCGATCGCGATCGCGATCGACGGCAACGGCCGGCGGGTCGCCTGCGATCCGTACCACGGGACGATCGAGGCGGCGCTCGAGTGCGCCGCGAACCTGGCCTGCGTGGGGGCCGAGCCGCTCGGGGTCACCAACTGCCTCAACTTCGGCAACCCCGAGAAGCCGACCGTCGCCTGGCAGCTCAGCCGCTCGGTCGAGGGCCTCGGCGAGGCCTGCCGTGAACTCGGCCTGCCGGTGGTCGGCGGCAATGTCTCGCTGTACAACGAGACCCCGTCCGGCCCGATCTACCCGACCCCGGTGATCGGCATGGTCGGTGAGGTCCCCGACCACGAGCGGTCGGGCGGCCGGCCCTGGGCCGAAGGTGACACGATCGCGCTGGTCGGCCCCTTCGACCCCTCGATGGCCGGGTCCGAGCTGGAGAAGCAGCGGGGAGAGCTGGGTTCCGGGCTGCCCGGCGCAGAGATCGGCCCGGTCCGGTCGGCGATCGAGCTGGTCCGCGAGACGGTCCGCGGGGGCACGGTCGCGACCGTGACCGACGTTTCCGACGGCGGCCTGGCCACGGCCGTGGCCGAGCTGTCCGTAGCGGCCGGGGTGGGCTGCCGGATCGACCTCCGGCCGGTCATGATCACCCGCGACTGCAGTTCGCAGGACGCAATGTTCGGCGAGGGCCCGGGCGGCTTCATCGTCGCCGGACCGAGGCAGGCGGTCGAAGCGATCGGCGGCCGAGGGGTCCAGCTGGACATGCTCGGCGAGGCCGGCGGCGAGACGATCGAGATCGCGGCCGGCGGCGACGAAGTCAGGGTGCTGGTCGGGGAAGTCTCGGCCGCGTTCGCATCGCTGGCCGAGATCGTTGAAGCCTGAACCCGGTTCCGGCCGGTAGCAGGGTCGATCGGGGAACAGATCTACCCGGCAGACTGGAATTGCCGGCCGACAGCGGCTACGCTCTCGACAGGCCGGTGGAGACAACGAACTTGTAAGGGGACGGGATGGATTTCTCACGTAGCAGGGCGCTGCTGCCCTCGATGACCGCGATCGCGCTGGGGCTGCTGATGATGCTGTCACCGGCGGCCCAGGCCGCACCCCCGGCCAACGACGATTTCGCAAACGCCGAGGTAGTCGGACCGGCCCTGCCGGTCGCGGTGCCGGCCAGCAACGTGGACGCGACCGCCGAGATCGGAGAGATCGGCGTTTTCGGCGGGTCGGCGCAATCGACGGTCTGGTTCAAGTGGACCGCCCCGGGATCCGGGGTCGTCGTGGTCGACCTCTGTGACGCCGGCTTCACCGGGAGTGATTCCCCGTTCGAACGAATCGCCGTCAGGACCAGCCTCGGGCAGGACCCGGCAGAGGCCGAAGACAGCGAGTGCAGCCTCCGCTTCAACGCGACCGCCGGCATCGACTACTACGTCCAGGTCGAGTACGGGAGCGACCAGGGCAACTTCACCTTCCGGATGCGCAACCTGACCCCGCCCCCCAACGACGACTTCGCGAACGCGACGGTGGTCGGACCGGGGTTGCCGGTCAGCCTCGACTCGACCACCGTCGATGCCACGCACGAAACCGGTGAACCACCGACCCTGGGCGGCTCGATCAATTCACGCTCGGTCTGGTTCCGGTGGACGGCGCCGGCCAGCGAACCGGTCAGGATCAGGGCCTGCGATACGACCAACGTGTCCGGCCCGGGCAACAAGCGGATCGGGGTGTACACCGGCAACGCGGTCAATGCCCTAACCGACGTCGAACCCGCCTCGACCTATTGCGAACTCGATTTCATGGCCAGCCAGGGGACCACCTACAGCATCGCGTTCAGCGGCTACATCTCCGGCGAGCTGAACTTCAAGTTGGAGCTGTTCAGCGCGCCGCCTCCGGCCAACGACGACTTCGCTGACGCGGCCACGGTCGGGCCCGGGCTGCCGCTGACGGTCGCCGGGAACAACGACTTCGCGACGATCGAAACCAATGAGCCCGACCACTCCGGTATCGGCACTCCCCGTCATTCGGTCTGGTACAAGTGGACGCCGACCACGAACGTACGGGTCAGGATCGCGGCCTGCAGCAGGACTTTCTCGGCCCGGCTGGGCGTCTACACCGGCGGGGGCGGAGGCATAACCGCGCTCACCCAGGCCGCGGAACAGCCGTCGTACTCACCCCACTGCCGGGTGGCGCTGAATGCGACTGCCGGCACGACCTACTGGATCGCGGCAGGCGGGGCCATTTTCGATGGCGAGCACGGGCCGTTCACGCTCGACATCCACGCCGAGAACCTGCCCCCGAACGACGACTTCGCCGACGCCCAGGTGATCGGGCCCGATCTGCCGGTGACGCTGCCCGGGACCACGGTCGACGCGACGCTCGAGCAGAACGAGCCGTCTCCCGACCCCTACTACGGCAACGGAGGCCCGTCGGTCTGGTACCGATGGACCGCCCCTTCCGACGATGCGATCATCTTCTCGGCCTGCTCGGCCGGCGAGCCGGTCGTGCTGGCCGTGTTCGCCGGGTCCGAACTGGACCAGCTCAAGCACATCGACAACGACGACCAGGGCTGCCCCGGCGGAGGCGAGGGAGGCCGGCTGGCGATAGCACCGGTCGCCGGGCAGGCCTACTCGATCATGGTCGCTTCGGCGAACCGCGATTTCGACGGCCAGTTCACTCTGTCGGTGGTTGGGCCGAAGTCGGACCCGGTGGTCGAGCCCCCGGTCACCGAACCACCGGTGACCAAGCCCACCAACAAGTTCAACCTCAAGAAGGCGCTCAAGAAGTGCCGGAAGATCGGCAACAAGAAGAAGCGCGCCAGGTGCAAGAAGAAGGCGAGAAAGAAGGCGGCGCTGATCAAGTGCCGCAAGAAGGCGTCCGAGAGCGCCCAGGCGAAGTGCAAGAAGAAGGTGCGCAGGAAGTTCCGCTGAGCTCCGGCCGTCCGGCCGGCGCCTCGCGCAGCACGCCGGGTAGCATCGAGGCCTGAGCCTCGGGCGGTGGCCGCCCGCTGATTTTCTCCCTATGGCATCGCCCGATCCCGACCCAGACTCCTGCCGCATCCCCGACGCCGAATCGGCCCCCGAACCCGAGATGTGTGCTCCCGAACCGGGACCGGACGCCGAAGTCTGCCCTCCCGAACCGGGACCCGGGCCCGATCGGCCCGAACCGGACACGACCGAGAGCAAGCGCGACCTGGCGGCACAGGTCGCCCGGCCGATGCGCCAGTTCCTGGCGACCGAGTCGGGCTCGGCCGGGCTGCTGCTGGCGGCCACCGTGGTCGCCCTGGTCTGGGCGAACTCACCGCTTGCCTCCGGCTACACCTCACTCTGGACCACCGAACTGAGCGTGACGCTCGGCGACTGGTCGATCTCGCTCGACCTCCGCCACTGGGTCGACGAGGTCCTCATGGCGCTGTTCTTCTTCGTGATCGGCCTCGAAGTCAGGCGGGAGATGGCGATGGGCGAGCTGACCGAGCGGCGGCGGATCGCGGTGCCGGTGATCGCCGGAATCGGCGGCATGCTGGTCCCGGCGCTGATCTTCCTGCTGATCAATCCGAGTGGTGAAGCGGCCGACGGCTGGGGCATCGTGATCGCGACCGACACCGCGTTCGTGCTGGGAGCGCTGGCCCTGGTCGGACCCCGCTTCCCGACCCAGCTCAGGGTGTTCCTGCTCACCCTGGCGATCGTCGACGACATCGTGGCGATATCGATCATCGGGGTGGTCTACGCCGGAGCCCTGGATCCGGTGGCGCTGGCCGTCTGCGTGGCCTGCCTGGCGGTTATCGCGCTGCTGCCGCGGCTCGGCATCTGGCAGGGGGGCGCCTACCTGTTCGTCGGGCTGGTCCTGGTGGTGGCCGCGATCGAGTCCGGGCTCCATCCGACCCTGGCCGGGATGCTGGCCGGCCTGCTGGTAGTCGCCCACCCGCCGACCAGGGGCGGGGTCGAACGGGCCAACCGCAAGACACGGGCCTTCCTCCAATCGCCCCAGCCCGACGTGGCCCGGACCGCACACCGGAGCGTTCAGCAGGCCCTGTCCCCCAACGAGCGCCTGCAGACCATGCTGCACCCGCTGACCAGCTTCG
This sequence comes from Solirubrobacterales bacterium, assembly GCA_020438295.1. GTDB lineage: Bacteria > Actinomycetota > Thermoleophilia > Solirubrobacterales > 70-9 > 67-14. Next base: position 8,543 of record JAGQUV010000048.1, on the reverse strand, counting down.
TGGTCGTGCCGCTGTTCGCCCTGGCCAATGCCGGGGTCGATCTCCGGGGCGGGATCCTGGGCGACGCGCTCTCTTCGCCGGTGACCTGGGGAATCGTCGCCGGGCTGGTGATCGGCAAGACCACCGGGATCACGGCCGGGGTGGTGGCGACGGTCAGGTCGGGGCTGGGCGAGCTCCCGCGGGGGGTCGGCCGCGGCCAGATGGTCGGAGGAGCGGCCCTGTCCGGAATCGGCTTCACCGTCTCACTGCTGATCGCCCGGCTCGCTTTCGACGATCCGGTGCTCCAGGACCAGGCCGTGGTCGGGATCATGATCGCGGCGGTCCTGGCGGTCGGGCTCGGCTGGCTGATCTTCAGGCTGGCCGCGATCCTGCGGGGCGAGACGGAGGCGGGCCTGCCGCGCCGGCTCGACCTTCCGGTCGATCCCGGGCGAGACCACATCCGTGGTCCGGTCGACGCGCCGCTCACGCTGGTCGAATATGCCGACTTCGAATGCCCGTTCTGCGGCAAGAGCACCGGCATGATCGAAGAGCTGAGAGAAGAGCTCGGCGACCAGCTGCGCTACGTCTACCGCCACCTCGCCCTGATCGACGTCCACCCCCACTCGGAGCTTGCGGCAGAAGCGGCCGAGGCCGCAGCCGGCCAGGGCAGGTTCTGGGAGATGCACGACCTGCTGTTCGAGCATCAGGGCGAGCTCGACATCGAAGACCTGATCGGCTACGCAGGCCAGCTCGATCTCGATGTCGAACTGTTCGTCACCGACGTCGAACAGAGCCGCAACACGTTGCGGATCCAGGAGGATGCCGCCTCCGCCGACGCCAGCGGCGCCCATGGGACGCCGACCTTCTTCATCGGCGCGATCCGGCACACCGGGGCCTACGACGCGGCCACGCTGGCCCGGGAACTGCGCGCCTCCGCCTGATCCGGGCGGTCGGCCGCTTCGACCCGCCGTGATTGAATCCGGCCGGGAGCGATGACGTCAAAGCGGAACATGCGGCTGACCCTGGCCGCGATGACCCTGGCCAGCAGCATGATCCTGGTCGACCAGACCGCGGTCCCGCTGGCCACCCCCGACGCGATCGTCGGTCTGGACGGATCGATATCCGAGTCCCAGTGGCTGCTTACCGCGAACATCCTGCCGCTGGCGGCCCTGATGGTCTTCGGCGGCCGGATGGGCGACCTGTTCGGGATGCGGCGGGTCTTCCTGGCCGGGGCCGGCATCTTCGCGATGTCCACCGCGGCGATGGGCGTGGCCCAGGACATGCCGTGGGCGATCGCGGCCCGTGCCCTGCAGGGATCCGGGGCCGCACTGATGATGCCCACCGCGCTGGCCATCGTCAGTGCGGTCTATCCGCAGGAGAAGAAGGGAGCGGCGCTCGGCATCCTGGCCGGGGCGGCGGCCTTCTTCGCGGCACTGGGACCGGTTCTCGGAGGGCTCTTGACCTCGATCGACTGGCGACTGGTCTTCCTGGTCAACGTCCCGCTCGCCCTGACCACGATCTACCTGACCGTCCACCACACTCCGGACCTGAAACCGGACCCGGACGCATCCCGGGACCTCGACCTGCCCGGGGTGTTCACGTTCGCGGTCTCGGTCGGCTCGCTGGTCTTCGGCCTCAGCCAGGGGCCCGAGCAGGGATGGAGCGACCCGGCGACCCTGGTGCCGCTGGTCGTCGGAGTCCTGCTGGTCCCGGTCTTCGTGCTGATCGAGAACCGGGCCGACAACCCGATGATCAATTTCGGGCTGCTGCGCCGCATCAACTTCCTCGCATCGAACGTCAGCCAGTTCCTGGCCGGCATGATCGAGCTCGGGCTCGGTTTCCTGACCCCGTTCTTCCTGCTGCTGGTGGTCGGCATCTCTCCGGCCACAGCAGGCGTCGCGCTGATTCCGGCCACGATCCCGATCATTCTCGCCGGCCCGCTCTCCGGCAAGGCGTTCGACCGCTTCGGTGGCCGCTGGCCGCTCACCTTCGGTTTCCTCCTGCTCGCGCTTTCGGGGGTCCTGCTCGCGATGGAGGTCCACGAGCGCTCGGCCGTCGCGTTGATACCGGGCCTCCTGCTCCAGGGCTTCGGCCTCGGGATCGTGCTCACGGTCAACGACCCGACCGGGCTGACCGCGGTGCCCGAGAAGGACAGCGGCGAGGCGGCCGGAATGATCAACACCAGCGAGCAGCTGGGTGGCGCGGTCGGCATCGCTGTCCTTTCGGCGATCGAGCTGGGCGTGCTCAAGCAGGAGATGACCAGGAGGCTGGTCGATCACGGGATCAACGCCACCCAGCACCAGGTGGACCGGTTCCGCGAGTTCATCCTGGGAGCCGAGCAGACCGGCCTGAACCAGGCCGAGAAGTCGGACTTCGTGAACGCCGTGCTCGGTCTCTCGACCGCGTCTCACGTCGACGCATTCGAGGTGGTGTTCCTCGTTTCGGCCGGGATCGCGCTGGTCGGGGCGATCTCGTCGCTGGTCATGGTCGGCAAGCCCGACCAGGCCCTCCGAATTCGCGTATTCGGGCGGCGTTCGAGGTGGATCGCGGCCGGGCAGGGCCGCTCACCCGCGATCACCAGGCGCCCGCCTCCTTCGACTCCGTCCGGCTGAGCGGGAACGTCGCGCCGCAGTCCGTACACGGCGGCCCGGCCCGACCGCAGACCGGGACCGGTCCGGTACCGACAGCGGGCGTCGCTGATACTCTCCCTATGTAGGTAGACCGCCTACGCCTTCCTTTTCCCTTCCAGCAACAGGTGGCTCCAGACCTTGAGCGAACAGACTTATCTGGATCGCGAAGGACCGCGTGACGAGTGCGGCGTGTTCGGTGTTTTCGCGCCCGGGCACGACGTGTCCAGGCTGTCCTACTTCGGTCTCTACGCGCTTCAGCACCGCGGCCAGGAGTCGGCCGGCATCGCCACCTGCGAGGGCGGCCACATCACCACGATGCGGGAGTCCGGGCTGGTTTCCCAAGTCTTCGACGAAGACAAGCTGAGGGCGCTGACCGGTGACATGGCGATCGGCCACGTGCGCTACTCGACCACCGGCGGAAGCTCGTGGGAGAACAGCCAGCCGGTCTGGCGCGACGACGGCCGCGAGATCGCGCTCGCCCACAACGGCAACCTGACCAACGCGGTCGAGATCTACAACCGGCTGAGGCGCAAGGGGCTCGAGTTCCGCGGCACCACCGATTCCGAGATCATCGCCGCGCTTATCTCCTGCGACTACGGCCGCTACGTCGAGGACGCGGTCGCCAACGTGATGCCCCAGATGGAAGGCGCCTACTCGACCGTGGCGATGACCAAACACGCGATCGTCGCCTTCCGCGACCCGTACGGGATCAGGCCGCTCTCGCTGGGCCGGCTCGGTGACCACTATCTGGTCGCTTCGGAGAGCTGCGCGTTCGACATCATCGGGGCCGAGCTGGTTCGCGAAGTCAACCCGGGCGAGATGATCTCGCTGACCAAGCGCGGGCTCGAGTCGCGCCAGGTGATCAAGTCCGAGCGGACCGCGATGTGCGTGTTCGAGCACATCTACTTCTCGCGGCCCGACACCAAGCTGGAGGGCAAGCGCCTGCAGGAGGTCCGCGGGCAGATGGGCGAGATCCTCTGGAGAGAGGCGCCGGCCGAGGCCGACCTGGTGATATCGGTTCCGGACTCGGGCACCCCGGCCGCCCGCGGATACGCCCGCGCTTCGGGGCTGCCGCAGGACGACGGCCTGATCAAGAACCGCTACGTCGCCCGGACCTTCATCCAGCCCGGCCAGGAACTGAGGAAGCACGGACTCCGGATGAAGTTCAACCCGCTGCCGGAGATCATCGCCGGCAAACGCGTGGTGGTGGTCGACGACTCGATCGTCCGGGGCAACACCACCCGCCAGATCGTCAAGATGCTGCGCGATGCCGGAGCGGCGGAGGTCCACCTGCGGATCTCGGCCCCGCCGATCCGGTACGGCTGCAACTACGGGGTCGACATGGAGGTCCGGACCGAGATGGTGGCCCACGAGCGCACAGTCCCGGAGATCGCCGCCGAGATCGGGGCCGACTCGCTCGCCTACCTCTCGATGGAAGGCGTCTACGAGGCGGTGGGCACCCCGCCCTCGGTCCACTGCGACGCCTGCTTCACCGGTAACTACCCGCTCGGTGACGATCCGGACGAAGCCGACGGCAAGTTCGATCTCGAAGAGATCGCCGTGCTGCCGGCCGGCCAGGCCGGCCGCTGAGACTCTCTGACGGGCCGCCCGTGGCTGCCGCAGGTCGGTGGTTTGCGGCAGGATGACCGGGTGAGCTCGGATCAGACCTCCTTCCGGATCGTGGTGCTCGCCTCGGGCAGCGGGACCAACCTGCAGGCGATCCTCGACCGACTGCACGGCTCCCGGGGGGTCGAAGTGGTCGGCGTCGGGTCGGACAAGGCCGAAGCTTTCGCCCTGGAACGGGCCCGGTCGGCCGGGATCGCGACCGCGGTATTCCCCCGCGACGACCATCCCGACCGCCGGACGAGGGACATCGCGATGGCCGACTGGATCGAGTCGCTCGGCGCAGACCTGATCGCCCTGGCCGGTTACATGCAGCTGGTCGACCCCTCGTTCGTGGCCCGGTTCCGGGACCGGATCGTCAACGTGCACCCGGCCCTGCTGCCCTCGTTCCCCGGCCTGGACGCGATCGGACAGGCGCTCGAGCACGGGGTCCGGCTGACCGGGGTGACCGTGCACTTCGTCGACGAGGGCACCGACACCGGCCCGGTGATCGCACAGAGGGCGGTAGAAATTCCCGCAAATTGCGACAGGGCGGAGCTGGAGCGGGCGATTCACGCGGTCGAACACGAAATCTACCCCGAGGCGATCGGCATGATCGCGGCCGGCAGGGTTAGGATCGCCGGGCCGGATTCCCGCCGGGTAATCGTCGACCAGTAGGGGTGGAGATGGACAACATTGATCCGACCAACGGACCGATCAGGGTGAAACGCGCCCTGGTCTCGGTCTCCGACAAGACCGGGGTGACCGACTTCGCCGCCGGTCTGGTCCGCGAGGGGGTCGAGATCCTGTCGACCGGCGGCACCGCGGAGGCCCTGCGCGAGGCGGGGCTGGAAGTGACCGACGTGTCCGAGTTCACCGGCCAGCAGGAGATCCTGGGCGGACGGGTCAAGACCCTGCACCCGCGCCTTCACGCGGCGATCCTGGCCCGCCGCTCCGATCCGGAACACGTCGAGGTGCTGGCCTCCGAACGGATCGCCCCGATCGACCTGGTCTGCGTCAACCTCTATCCGTTCGAGCAGACCGTCGCCCGACCCGACGTCGGCCCGCGGGAGGTGATCGAGAACATCGACATCGGCGGCCCGACCATGATCCGGGCCGCCGCCAAGAACCACGAAGACGTGGTGGTCGTGGTCAAGCCCGAATGCTACGACGCGGTGCTCGAGGAGATGGGTCAGACCGGCGGCGAGATCTCGGCCTCGACCCGGCACTGGCTGGCCAACGAGGCGTTCGCCCAGACCGCGCGCTACGACGCCGCGATCTCGCGCTGGTTCTCGGAGTCGTACGAGGTCTTCCCCGAGCACCGGGTGCTCGCGTTCGAGAAGCAGCTCGACCTCTCGTACGGCGAGAACCCCCATCAGCGAGCCGCCCTCTACTCGGAGGTCGGCCTCGAGAGCCATGTCCTGAGCGACCTCTCGAAGCTGCACGGACGGGCGCTCTCGTTCAACAACGTGCTCGACCTCGACGCGGCCCGGAAGCTCTTGGCCGACCTCGAGGGCCCGGCCTGCGTGATCGTCAAGCACAACAACCCGTGCGGGGTGGCGCTCGGTGACAGCGGGGTCGACGCCTATGAGCGGGCCCTGTCCTGCGACCCGGTCTCGGCCTACGGCAGCGTCATCGCGGTGAACCGCAAGGTCGACCGGCGACTGGCCGAGGCCCTGCACCGGAATTTCGTCGAGGTGCTGATCGCGCCCGGCTACGAGGCCGACGCGCTGGGCATCCTCCAGCAGAAAGAGGCGATCCGGATCTTCAACGACGAGGCGCCGCCGTTCCCGGATCCGCGGGAGAAGGACATCAAGCGGGTCAGGGGCGGGATCCTGGTCCAGGACCGCGACGGTGAACCGGAGCAACGCGAGATGATGGAAGTCGTGACCGACGTCAAGCCCTCCGAAGACAGCTGGGACGACCTGCTGTTCGCCTGGACCGTGTGCCGGCACGTACGGTCCAACGCGATCGTGGTCGTCAAGGACGGGGTGACCCTGGGGATCGGCGCCGGCCAGATGAGCCGGGTCGATTCGGTAAGGCTGGCGCTCGAGAAGTGTCGCGAGGCCCACGAGGACGACGCCGATGACCTGCTGGCCGGCTCGGCCCTGGCCTCGGATGCATTTTTCCCGTTCGCCGACGGTCCGGCCGCCGCGATCGAGGCCGGTACCACCTCGGTGATCCAGCCCGGCGGCTCGAAGCGGGACGCCGAGGTGATCGCCGCCTGCGAGGAGTCCGAGACCGCGATGGTCTTCACCCGCCACCGCCACTTCCGGCACTAGCGAGGTAGGTATCCATGGCTCCGGTAACCGCCACGGCGATCCTCTGCGACTCGGCCCAGACGGCCGACGGAAAGCTCTACCTGATGGGCGGCGGCTGGACCCGCCTGGCCGCCAACACGGCCGCGAACATGGCGCTCGGAATCATCGTGCACGTTCCGTTCGACATGAGCAACCGGCAACTGCCACTGGTCGCCGAACTGCTCGACGACGACGGCCGGCCGGTGGAGATCGAAGGGAACAGGGTCAGGGCCGAGGGGCAGTTCGAACTCGGCCGCCCGGCCGGCCTCAAGCAGGGCGAGCAGATGTCGACTCCGTTCGCAATGAACTTCCGCGGGCTCAACCTGCCCCCCGGGGGCTACGTGTTCGAGATCTCGATCCAGGACGAGCCGGCCGCCCGCTGCCCGTTCCGGGTCGCCTGAGCGTTACCGGCTTCAGTCGCCGAACAGCGAGACCGGGATCGTCCGGTACTGGTTGAGGAAGGTCGAGCTGATCCGGTCCGACTCGCCGTCGAGCCTGATCCGGTCGAACCGCTTCAGCGTCTCCTCGATCCACAGCTTGAGCTCCAGCCGGGCGAGACCGGCCCCCAGGCAGAAGTGACGGCCGCCCCCACCGAATCCCTGGTGCGGGTTCGGCTCGCGGCGCACGTCGAAGTAGTCGGGATCCTCGAACACGGTCTCGTCGCGGTTGCCCGAGACGTACCAGAGGGCCAGCTTGTCGCCGGCCTTGATCCGGGCGCCGGACAGCTCGGTGTCGCGGGTGGCGGTGCGGCGCATGTAGGCGAAGGCCGGGTGGTAGCGCACGAACTCCTCGACCACCTGCTCGAGCGGTACCGCGCCGGACTTGACCAGCTCTAGCTGCTCGGGATCGTCCATCAGGCTCTTCATGCCCGAGCTGAAGACCGACCGGGTCGAATCGTTGCCGGCGACCATCAGCAGGAAGAAGAACATCAGGATCTCCTCGTGCGAGAGGTGCTCGCCTTCGACCTCGGCCTCGATGAACGCGGTGGTCAGGTCGTCGGTCGGGTGTTCGCGGCGATCCTCGATCAACTGGTTGACGTACGGGATGAACTCCTCCAGGGCACGCCAGACGTCATCGAGGTCGGCGACCAGCCTCGGGTCCTCGAACGCGGTGGTCCGGTTGGTCCAGTCGACCAGCTGTTCGGCGTCTTCCCGGGGCGCCCCGAGCATGTCGCCGATCACCATCGACGGCACGTAGTAGCCCACGTCCTGGACCAGGTCGACCCGGCCGTCGGGGTGTGCTTCCAGCGCCCGGTCGTAGACCAGGTTGATGATCTCGCGCATCCGCTCGGTGTGCTCGACCGCCCGCCTGGGCGTGAAGGCCCGCTGGACCAGCGCCTTGAGCCGGTCGTGCCTGGGCGGGTCCTGCGAGATCATCATGTTCTCGGCGATGTCCATCGGGTCCGGGGCCCCCGGCTCGGACGCGAGGTGGTCGACCAGGATGATGCTGCGCTTCGAGGAGAACGTCTCGTGGTCCTTGCCGACTGCGGCGATGTCGTCGTAGCGGACGACCGACCAGAAGCCGCCCTCGTCCGGAAAGTCGGCCAGTTCGCTGAAGTGGAGGTCACGGGACCGCAGATCGCGGAAGACCTCGTGCGGCGGGCCGTCCTGCCAGAGGCTCAGATCGCTCACGTCGAGGTCGGCGAGCTCCGGCGTCTCGGTTGCTGGGTTCATTTCCTCACCTTCGGTCGGGTCAGGCCAGTCTGGCACTTCCCGCCCGATTTGCCAAACGGGGTCGATGCGGGGCCGGCCCGGGAAACGGCCGGGAGGCCGCGGATGGCAAGATTGGCTGGCCCCCGTAGCTCAGCTGGTTAGAGCTGCAGGCTTTTAACCTGTGAGTCGTCGGTTCGAATCCGACCGGGGGCACTCAGACGAAGTGGAACCCGAACCTCATCTCGCGTTCGGTGCCCTGCTCAGGCAGCATTGGCCCGGGCCCTGCCTGCGGGCATCGGGCCGGACAGTCCGCTCAACACGAGTTCGCGGACCGCTTCGTACTCGCGGCTGATCGAGGGATCGCTCCACTGCGCCGCGTT
>JAGQUV010000047.1 GCA_020438295.1 Solirubrobacterales bacterium | reverse complement strand
CGCTCGATCCCCTCCTCGAACGAGACCGCGGCCCTCCAGCCCAGCTCCTCGGTCTTCTGCGAGGCAAGCGAGTAGCGCTGGTCGTGCCCGAGCCGGTCTTCCACGTACCGGATCAGCGATTCATCGCGACCCGCCAGGCCGAGGATGCGCCGCACCACCCTGATGTTGGGCAGTTCGTCGGGCCCGCCGACGTTGTAGACCTCGCCCGCTTCGCCCCGTTCGAGCACGATCTCGATCGCGGCGCAGAAGTCGCGTACGAACAGCCAGTTCCGGACCTGCATGCCGTCCCCGTAGACCGGGATCGGATCGCCGTGGATCGCGTTGAGGACGACCAGCGGGATCAGCTTCTCGGGATGCTGCTGTGGCCCGTAGTTGTTCGAAGCGCGGACGATCAGCGAGTCGGTGCCGTAAGTCTGCTTGAACGCCGACACGACCAGATCACCGCCGGCCTTGGACGCCGAATAGGGCGACGACGGATCGAGCGGCGAGACCTCGGTGAACGAGCCTTCTTCGATCGAGCCGTAGACCTCGTCGGTCGAGATCTGGAGGTGGCGGATGCCGGCCTCGCGGGCCGCCTCCAGCAGCACGTAGGTCCCGTAGACGTCGGTCGTGATGAATTCCCCGGGTGCCGCGATCGAGCGGTCGACGTGCGACTCGGCGGCGAAGTTGACGACCGCGTCGCATCCGTCGATCGCCTTGCCGACCGCCTCCCGGTCGCAGATGTCGGCCTCGACCAGCGAGAAACGGTCCGGGGGAAGGCCTTCCAGGTTCTCCGTGCGGCCGGCGTAGGTCATCTTGTCCAGGACCACGATCTCGTCGTCCGGGCGGCTGTCCAGCCGGTGCTGCACGAAATTGGAGCCGATGAAGCCGGCGCCGCCGGTCACCAGGAGCCTCATATCGCGCCCTCCTCCTCCAGCGACCGGCGCTGGGCCAGGTAGCCGGCCAACCCCTCCTGCCAGGTGGGCAGCTCGATCGGGTGCCGGTTCTCGGTGGCCAGGGCCGAATGGGCGGGGCGGGGTGCCTTGCGGCCGAACATCTCGGTGGTGGCCGAGAGCGTGGTCACTTCCATCTCGGCCCGCTCGAAGATCTCGCGGGCGAACTCGTACCAGGAGCAGCTACCGGCCGCGGCCATGTGGTGCAGCCCGAAGGCGTCGGAATCGATCAGCCGGACCAGCCCGTGGGCCAGGTGCCAGGTGTAGGTGGGCGAGCCGACCTGGTCGTGGACGACCAGGACCTGGCCGTGGGTCTTGCCGAGCCGCAGCATCGTGTCGACGAAGTTCGGCCCGTTGATTCCGAACAGCCAGGAAGAGCGGACCACGTACGAGCGGCGGTTGGCCGCGATCGTGGCCTCCTCCCCGGCCAGCTTGGTCTGGCCATAGATCGAGGTCGGGTTGACCGCATCGCTTTCCACGTAGTCGTCGCCCTTGGTGCCGTCGAACACGTAATCGGTCGAGATGTAGACGACCCGGGCCCCGAACTCGGCGGCAGCCGTGGCGACGTTGCCCGCCCCGGCGCCGTTTACGGCGAGCGCCTGGGCCGGCTCGTCCTCGGCCCCGTCGACATCGGTCCAGGCGGCACAGTTGAAGACCACGTCGGGGCGCTCGATCTCGAACCGGTTGCGGAGCGCGTCCGGGTCGGTGATGTCGAGTTCGGTATGGCCGAAACCGCGCACCGCGTGACCGGCGTTCTCGGCGGCCAGCATCACGTCGCTGCCCAGCATCCCCCTGGCTCCGGTGACCAGCAGCTTCATCAGATGATTTCGATCTCGGAGCGGTCGCCGACCAGCAGCCGGAAGGTCTTCGGCGGGCCGTCGGTCCTGACCACCCGGACGTCGCGACCGAGCAGGCTCGCCTCCATCCTGGTGCCGAGGTCTTCTACGGTCGCTCCGGCAAGCAGGATCGAGTGCTCGACCTCGGACCTCCGTATGGTCACGTTCTCGCCGATCGACGTGTACGGACCGATGTAGGCCTCCTCGATCATCGCGTCGGCCCCGATCACCGCCGGGCCGCGCACCACCGACCCCTTCAGCACCGCACCGGCTTCGACGATGACCCGCCCCTCGACCCGGGAATCGTCGAGCTCGCCGTCGATCCGGGACTCGATCTCCTCGAGCACCAGCCGGTTGGCTTCGAGCATGTCGCCGAGCTGGCCGGTGTCTTTCCACCAGCCGTCGACGACCTCCGAGCGGACCCGGCGGCCCTGGTCGATCAGTACCTGGATCGCTTCGGTGATCTCGAGTTCTCCCCGCCAGGACGGCTCGAGCGAGCGGGCCGCGTCCATGATCGAGGGCGAGAACAGGTAGACCCCGACCAGGGCCATGTTCGAGGGCGGGTCCTCGGGCTTCTCGACCAGCCGGACAACGTGGTCGTCTTCGAGCTCGGCGACGCCGTAGGAGCCGGGGTCGTCGACCGGGGTCAGCAGGATGATCGCCTCGGGGGACTCGGCCTTGAAGGTCTCGACCAGGCCGGCCAGGCCGTTCCTCAACAGGTTGTCGCCGAGGTACATCACGAACGGGGAATTGTCGAGGAACTGCTCCGCGGTAAGGACGGCATGGGCCAGGCCGGCCGGCTCGGCCTGTTCGATGTAGGTGATCTCGGCCCCGAAGCGCGAGCCGTCCCCGACCGCGTCGCGGATCTCACCACCGGTCTCGGGGGCGATGATGATGCCGATCTCGGTCACCCCGGCGCCGACCAGGGCCTCGATCCCGTAGAACAGGACCGGCTTGTTGGCAACCGGGACGAGCTGCTTGGCCGAGGTGTGGGTTATCGGCCGCAGCCGGGTTCCCGCACCCCCCGAGAGAATCAGCCCTTTCAGCGCTTCCATTCGAGGCAGGGTATAGACATATGATGCCGCGGGACGCCCTGCAGGACCTCTGCGACCGGGTGCTTCACCACGGTCGCGCGGCAGTCTTCCCGCACCTGATGATCCCCATTGCCTACATACCCACGTTCAACGGCCGCGATCGGCTCCGGCAAGCGCTCGAAAGCATTCGGAACCAGTCCCGGCGATGCGAAGTGGTGGTGGTCGACAACGCCTCCGACGACGGCACCGCAGAGATGGTGCGGGCGGAATTCCCCGATTGCGGCCTGTTCGAGCTGGACCGGAACCGGGGCTTCGGGCAGGCCCTGAACGAGGCGATCGCGGCCACCGGGAGCGGACCGGTGATGGTGCTCAACAACGACGTCGTGCTGCAGCCCGACTTCGTCGAGCAGATGATGGCTGTGTTCGAGCGGGGTGCCCCGGTCGTATGCGGGGTACTGGTCCGGTCGGCCGACCCCGGGCTGATCGATTCGGCCGGAGTGGTTGCCGACCGCCGCACCCTGATGGCGTTCGACTATCTGGAAGGCCGTCCGGTCGCGCAGGTGGCCGCCGCCGGACCTCCGCTCGGCGCAACCGGAGGCGCGGCGCTGTACGACCGCGATGCGTTCAACTCGGTCGGGGGCTTCGACCCGGAGATCTTCGCCTACTACGAGGACCTCGACCTGGCCCTGCGCCTGAGGTCGGCCGGATACGCCCCGGAGCTGGCCCCGCTGGCCCGGGCGACCCACCTGAGGTCGTCGACCCTGGGCGACCGTTCGGCCGCCAAGTACGCGCTGACCGGGTGGAGCCGCGGGTACCTGTTGCGCCGCTACCGGGTGCTGGGCACAGCGGGCGGCCTGGCTCGGACCCTGGTCGCCGAGATCGTGGTCTGCTCCGGTCAGCTGGTGATCGACCGTACGGCCAACGGGATCAGGGGCCGCGTCCGGGGCTGGAAGGCGGCCAAGGGACTGTCGGCCAGGTCGCTTCCCTCGACCGGCCTGACCGACTTCTCATTCCGGGCGGCGCTCAAGCCCCGGATCCGGCGCTACCTCTGAGCCGGCCCGGGTTCAGGGCAGCTCGCCGAGCGCCGACCGGATCGCCTCCGACCAGGGACGCTGTTCGGACACCAGTGCCGCGTGGCGGACCCGTGATTTCGCGGCCAGCTCGATCCGCGTTCCGGGATCGCGCCCGACCCGTTCGAGCAGTCCGGCCAGCCGGTCGGCGTCGCCCGGGTCGAAGTACAGTCCGGCCTCGCCCGCGGTCTCGCGGTGCGGCGGGATGTCGCTGACCAGGACCGGCAGGCCGACGGCCATCGCTTCAGTGACCGCCAGCCCGTATCCCTCGTAGGTCGACGGGCACACCGCACCGGCCACCTTGCCCTGTAGCTCGCCGAGCCGGTCGTCCGACACCCATCCGAGCAACTCGAACCGATCCTCGACCCCGGCCTCGCGACAGAGCCGGCGCACTGCCTCCCCGTAGTCGGGATCTCCTTCGGTGTCACCGACGCAGATCACCCTGATCGCCTCGTCCGGAGACCGCCCCGCGCCGGTCCGGGCCAGCGCCGTTATCGCGGTCTCTATCCCCTTGTACTTGCGCAGGGCTCCGACCATCAGGAAACTCGGCGGGTTCGCGGCCAGGGTCTCGTCCGGCACCGGCCTGATCCCTTCCGGCTGCTCGGAGACCAGGGCAATCGGGCAGTCGGACTGAAGGTAGCGGCCGATCTCCTGCCTGGAGAACTCCGAGATCGTCAGCAGGTAACGGGCCCGCTTGGCACCGGCCCGCATGACCCGCTGGTAGAAGACCCGTTCCGGGCCGGCCACCGCGGTCTCCGGCGCGGCCAGCCTGCGCACGTCGTGGACCACGAACAGCAGCGGCGAGCGACCCCAGAACGGGGCCTGGTCGCCCGGGCAGAGCAGGACGGTCGGCGGACCGGTCGCCAGCGGGGCGAGCAGCTGCTGGAACAGGATCCTCAGCGAGCGCGGCCGGCTGCGCGCCAGCGGGGTCCGGAACTTCGTGCCTTCGGGAAAACAGGGCCGGAGTTCCGGCTCAACCTCACGGGCACAGCGGACCTCGATCGGCAGCCCGACCGGGTCGGACTTGAGGCTCTCGCCGAGCTCGGCCACCCGCCGACCTATACCGGAGAAGTTGGGGGCGACCTGGAGCGCGTCGACCAGGATCCGTTTGAGCGGCGGGTCGCGCCTCAATCCGAGCGCCATCGAGAAGACCAGCAGCGGGACTATCCAGCCGGAGCTGAACGTGATCGCGTTGGCCAGGTCTCCCCGGATCAGCTCGAACGAGGTCCAGAAGATGGTCGCCACCACGATCGGCTCGACCGGCCGCGGCGAGCGGCGGGCGAGGAACGCGTCGGCCAGCATCGCCACCGCGCCGACCAGGGCAAGGATCAGGATCGCCCCCACCGGACCGAAGTTGTAGTCGGCCTCGGCCACCAGCGGAGTGGCGAACGAGACGTTCTGCCTGGTCGCGTACGGGAACACCCGCGAGGTGAACTCGTGACCGAACCCCTGGCTCTTGTCCTTGTACACGAATCTCGGGATCGGTTTGGCCAGGGCCTGCCTGAACGAGTTCGGGATATCGAGCTGGTCACGGTTCTCCTCGATCAGCATGGTCCAGCTGAAGCTGGCGATCTGGCTCGAGTACAGGTCCCGCCACTGGTCGGGCTTGACCCGTTCCAGCGATCCGCCGACCGTGATCTTTCCGGTCCCGCTGGCCTCGTTGCGTATCCCCTGAGTCAGACCGATCAGGAAGACGCCGACCAGGACGAGCGCCACTACCTGGCGCAGGTTCACGTAGCGGTTGCCGATCAGGACCGCCAGGAAGATCACGCCGAGCGCGATCGCGAAGCCGCGCTGACCGGTCGGGGCCAGCAGGCCGACGAATACGACCGCCGCGATCAGCGGGGTGACGAACTCGCGCCGCTCGGCCTTGCGCCCGATCATGCCCTGGACCCAGAGCCCGAAGCCGGGGACGGCGAACGTACCGAGCAGCAGCAGGTAGGTACCCCCGATCCAGAACGACTTGAAGCTGTCAAACAGGTCGTCGACCGGGAACTGAGTCACCACGAACCTGATCAGGGCGGCGATCACCCCGACGAAGCCGAGCACCACCATCACCTTGCCGGCCCGCTCGATCCGGGAGTCGAGCCGCCTGCGGCGCGGCTGTTCGGTCGCGGTCATGACCGCAACCGCGAGGGCGGCCAGCATCATCGCCAGGCCGCCCAGGCCGGTCACCATGGCCGCGTAGTCGAAGCTGTCCTGATTGCCCACGTTGGCCATTCCCTCGGCCGGGGTCGCGGCCTCGAGCTGCTCCTCGGGCAGGGCCCTGGCCCGCTCGATCGCGGTCTCGGCCGACTCGGGCACGGCGACCACCGCGGAGAAGCCGCCGAACACACTCAGGATCACCGCCAGGATCAGCGGGATCGCGGTGACCCGTGAGGCGCCGATCAGCGACGCGGCCATCAGCAGGAAGCCGGCCACGAAACCCCAGGCCCGGACCAGCATCTCGATCGAAAACGGATCGAGCGACGCACAGGCGACGGTCAGCGCACCCAGCGCCAGCAGGGTGAGCCGCCAGGTGCTGTCCATCCCGATCCGGCTAAGCACCGCCGACCGCCCCGGCGAGTACCGCACGGACATCGGCCGACGGGTCGTCGGTGACCCGGCCCTCCATCAACCGCCGGCCCTCGGCCAGCGGCGCGGCGTTGACATCGCGGCCGGCACCGAGCACCTCCAGCAGGCCTTCCGCCAGCGCCTCGGGATCGTCGGGTCCGACCAGCCACTCGGGGGGCCAGACGTCGTTCAGCCCGTCGACCGCGCTGGCGATGCCCGGTAGGCCGACCTCCAGGGCCTCGAGCGCGATCAGCGGCAGGCCCTCGAACCGGGACGGGATCGCGATCGCGTCGACCGCCGAAAGGAAATCGGCGATCGGGCTGACCTGCCCGACAAAATGCCAGTTCGCGCTCAATCCCCGTCGGTCGACCATCCGCTCGATGGCGGCCCGGTCGCGGCCCTCGCCCGCGACCACGAACCCGACCTCGGGACGCCGGCGGACGATCAGCCGGGAGGCGGCCACCAGCGTGTCATGGCCCTTCTGCAATGCGGTGACCCGCCCGCCTATCCCGACCAGCGGCCCGGCCGCTTCGAGCCCCAGGTTGCGACGGGCCTCGCCCCGGTCGACCGGGGCCAGGCCAGGCCTCGGCATGCGGATCACCGCCGGGTCGGGATCGCGCGATCCCCACAGCTGCGGGAACCGCCGAGCGGCGGCCCGCGACAGCACGCAGGCCCGGTCGAGCCGGCCCAGCAGCCGGCGGGCGATGTGAGCCCGGATCCGCCCCAGCCGGAAACCGAGCTCCCGCATGCTTCCGGTGATGTGCACCAGCCCAACAATAGGGGTGTTCCGCAGACCGCCGAGCGCCAGCGGCGTGCTCCCGTACTCGGCACTCGGCAGGTTGAGCAGGACCACGTCCGGGTCGAGCCCGGCCAGGGCGGCGCCGGCCGCGCGACGCCGGCGGGGATCCAGCAGGTGGAGTGCGGCCAGCGGCAGCGGCTGGACCGGCACGTCGGCCGCTGCCGGCCGCCCCGCCGCGTTCTCGAGCAACGCGGTCAGCTCGGCGTTCGCCGCAGGCGCGGCGAACTCCAGGTCGAAGGCCGGGTCGCCCGCCACCCCGGCCACCGTCCCGGCAAAGAAGCTCTCGGCCCCGGAACAGATCGCGGAGTCGGCGTAGGCGAGTACCCGGACCGGGCTCTTTCGCTGTTCCGACACGGCAGCATCCTGTCAGCCGACGCGGGCTGTCCGTATCCAGGGCCGGGTGAAATAAGCTCGCAGGCCGCAATGCTCAGACCGCTCGCCAAGTTGCGCATGCCGCCGGACACCTTCGAACGGCACTCGATCATGGCCCGGCTGGCCGACCCGGCGGGCTCGGTCCTCGACGTCGGCGGGGTCAGGGGAGAGCTCGGACTGTTCCTGCCCGGAGCCGAGGTGACCACGGTCAACCTCGAAGGCCAGCCGGCAGACGCCCACTTCGACGGGACCGTGCTTCCGTTCGCCGACGACAGCTTCGACCTGGCGGTCAGCCTCGATGTCCTCGAGCACATCCCGGCCGGCGATCGAGCCCGCCATTTCGCCGAGCTGGTCCGGGTCGCCCGCGACCAGGTCGTCGTCTGCTGTCCGCTCGGCAGCCCGGAACACGTCGCGGCCGAGGCCGCGCTGTCGTCCTGGTACGAACGAACCACCGGTGAATCCCATCGCTATCTCGACGAACACCTCGCCCGAGGACTGCCCGACGAGACCGAGCTGCGACGGCTGGCCGACGGTGCCGGAGCGGACCACCGGATCCTCTTCCACGGCGACTTCCGCCGGGCCAACGAGGCCTTCCGCCGCAGTAGCCTGCTGAAGAGCCGGGCTACCCCCGTAAACGTCCTGGCCTACGCACGCCTGCGGCTGGACCCGCGCCGCTCGCTCCGGCTCGATCCGGTGGCATCGGCCTGGACCAACCGGGCCTTCATCGATATCCGCCTCGGCCCCGGCGCGGGTCCCGGGGTCCGGAGGCCGGTGCAGGGCGGGGCGCGGTCCGGAAGTGAGTGAGCAGGGCGACGTCAAGGGGCTGGCGGTCCGCGGGGCGGCCCTGCTCAGCATCCGGCAGATCCTGGTCGGCCTGGTCACGGTCGCCGGGATCATCACGCTGCCGCTGCTGCTCAGCCCGGCCGAGTTCTCGCTGTACGGATATGTGAACACGGTCGTGCTGGTCGGCGCCGCGCTGGGCGACCTGGGCCTGGGCGCATACCTGATCAAGAAGAGAGCCACCGACCGTGACATCGCCGGGAGCTTCGCCCTCCAGCTCGCGTTCTGGCTGCCGGCCTCGCTGCTTGCGCTGGCCCTGGCGATCGTCCTGGACCCGTTCGGCTTCTCAACTCTGACCAGTGCCCTGCTGCTGCTGGCCCTGCTGCTGCTCGCGCTCCAGGCCCTGCCCACCGCGCTGCTCGAGAAGGAGATGGCGTTCAAGCGGATATCGGCGGTCGAGGTCGTGCAGCGGATCGTCCTGGTGACGATCGCGATCACGCTGGCGGTGGTCGACCCGGCTCAATGGTCGATCCCGGTCGCAGCAGCGGCGGCAGCGCTGGTCGGCTACCCGGCGATGATGGTCGCGGCCCGCTGGCGGTGGCTGCCCAGATTCGCGCCCGGCGAGCCACTCTTTCGCGGTTTCTCCTCACAGTGGTGGCAGGCCAGGATCGCCAACCAGGCCAGCTATGCGGCCTACCCGCTGCTCGGCGGGCTGCTGTTCACGGCCAGTGAGGTCGGCCTGATCGTCTGGGCGCTGGCGATCACCTCGATACCGACCTATCTGGCGCCGATGGTCTCCCGCGCGACCTACCCCGCGCTGGCCCGCTCGTCGATCGCCGAGCGGGTGAGCATCTTCAGCAACCTGTTCCGCAGCCTCTTGCTGTTCGGGGCCCCGCTGCTCGCCGGCCTGATCGTCGCGGCCGAGCCACTGACCCTGGAGATCTTCGGCGATGCCTGGGCCGACGGAGTGCCGCTGCTCCGCCTGGAGTCGATCACCAGCTTCATCGGGATCGGGCTCAACCTGCTGATGCCGCTGATGTTCCTGACCGCCCCGCCGGCCCGGATCAAATGGATGACGGTCGGCAACACGGCCGGGATCGTCCTGCTCTCGCTGGTCCTGGCCCCGCTGATCTCGTTCAAGGCGATATCGGTCGCAACCATTGTGACCGGGCTGGTACTGCTGGTCAGCTTTGACCGGATCGTGCGCCGCGAGATCGCCTACAGCCCGGTCCGCGACATGCTGCCGGCCGGCGCCGGCCTGATCCTGGCGGTCGCGGTCTGCCTGCCGGCGGCGCTCGAGTTCGACAGCCTGGCCGGCGGCCTGGCCGCCGGCGTCCTGGCCGCGGTGATCCAGCTCGCCACGACCTGGGGGCTGAAGGGGGGCATCAACCTCAAAACTGCGATCAGCCGGATCCGCCCCGCCGAGACGGCGGTGGCCATCGATCCGGTCGCCAACCGGGACCCGGCCGACGACTTCTAATAGGTGCCGGCCAGCTTCCTGTGGTCCCAGGTGGCGGTCCGTACCGGCCTGAACTGCAGCGCCACCCGCTTGGGTACCTGGGGGGCGAACACCTCCGGCGCCGTCGATGCGTCGACCCCGATCCGCTCGGCGTACCGAATCCCCAGCTCGGCCGCAAACGTGCCGACCACCTCGGGGTCGCGATGGATCTCGGTCTCGGCCTCGATCATCGCCCCCCTTAACTCGGCGTAAGTGTCGCCGGCCTCGATAAGGACGGTTGCCCGGTTGTCGCGCTCGAGGTTCCGGACCTTCTGGGACTTGGCAAAGGTCCAGGCCCAGACCTCTCCTGCCCGCTCGACGTACCAGAGCGGCATCGAATGGGGCCAGCCGCGCAGCCCGTTGCTGGAGACGACCGCGACGTAGTTCTCGGCCATCAGCTCGAGCACCTCGTCCGGCTCGAGCTGGATCTGCTCCCGGCGGCTCATCGCGGATCGATCAGGGCTGGCCGCCAGTCAGCCTGACGAATGCCCGCCAGGCCTTCTTCGGGGTCAGCCCCTCGCCGTACTCGAACAGTCCGATCGTGTAACAGAAGGTGCAGTTCTGACCGTTGGGGTCGGTGTCCTTCCAGGAGTACCAGAAGGCACTGTCGATCCCGTACTTCTTCCGGCTCTTGATCAGGAAGGTGAGCGCTGAAGTCAGCTGCTTGGCCTGCTTCTTCTGGCTGCCGCTCAGGAAGGCGTTGCTCGAAGGCTTGCCCGAGCCCCAGCCGATCTCGGTCACGTTGATCGGCTTGCGCTTGTAGCCGGCCCTGTTCGCCGCCTTGCGATAGTCGGCTATCAGCTTCTTGAGCGCCGGCGTGTTCGGTGAGTAGGGATGGAGGGCGATCGAGTCGATGTACTTCGGCGGCACGTACCTGCCCAGCTGCTTGATGAAGGCCGGTGCGGCCACGGCCTTCTTCTTCGGTCCCTTGGGCCGCCCGAACAGCCCGGAGACCATCACTTCGGCGCCGGAGTCGTTGGCCCGGATCACGTTTGACGCGGCTTTCAGGACCTTCGCGTACCTCTTCGCCGAAACGGGCTTGGCGAAGTAGTGGAAGTTGACCTCGTTCCAGATCTGCCACACCACTATCGGCGGCTTGACGCTGAATTCCTGGGCCGGCTCATCCCAGAACGGGTCGTCCCAGAAGGTCCCGCCCTCGCCGTACCGCTGGACCGCCGCGGCGACGAAATCGCGCCACGCCGACATCTGGCGCGGGGTGCTGGGCAGCGTGGTGGTCCTGTTCGCCACCCATCCGGGCGTCGCGTACAGGACCGGCAGCACCGGGAGGTTGTGGACCGCACCGGCCCTGACCGCCTCGTCGAGCAGGCCCCAGTCGAAGCTTCCGGGCCCGTCCGGCTGGACCTGCTCCCAGGAGACCGGTACCCGGATGGCTCCGATGCCGCCACTGGTCATCTTCGAGGTGTCGGTCGCGGTGAATCCCTGCTGGGGGGCGATGCCGAGGAAGTCACGCGGCGCCTTGACCCCGGGGGCCGCGGTGGTCCCGCTGGCCCCGAACGCAAGGATCGCGATCAGGACGGCACCGGCCAGGGCGAGCGGAACCGTCGCCCGCGGCAGTTCGAATCGCTTGCCCCGGCGACGGCGACCGATCCAGGCGGCCAGCCCGAATCCGGCCAGCACCAGGACGACTGCGGCGATCAGCAGCAGTGGGATTCCGCTGCCGTCCAGTTCACTGCCCGTGGAACCCTGGCCGGGCGGAGGACCGGGACCGTCGCCACCGGTCGGGATCGGCTGGTACTCGTACTGAACGACCGCCGGAGAAGAACCGGCCGACGCCGGCTGGACCGGAACCACCGCGATCAATAGCGGCATAATCAGGACCATCAGTACGGATCGGAAAACTCTGGACATGGCTGGTGGATCTCTCGGGTCGGGAAATCGGGCGCTTTGACGCGGCGAGTAGCGGTACCGGGCGGTCTGCTTGGACCGAAACACGTGGTTGCGATCGCGGTTGCGGTTGCGGCAACCATACTGGCCCTGAACTACGGTGGGTACGGTAGCGACTACACCGCCGCGGTGGCAGTGGTGGTCTGGCTGGTCACGATCGTCGGCCTCGGGACCGCGATTCTGCCGCGGGCCGGGATCGGCCGGCCGAGTCTGGTCGCGGCCGGTCTGCTGCTCGGCCTGACCGGCTTCACCGCAGCCTCGATCTCCTGGGCCGACGATGCGGGGCTGGCCTACCTCAGGACGGTCCAGATGCTGGCCGTGTCCGGGACTTTCGTGGTCATCCTGCTCTTCTCCAAGCCCGGCGAGGGCAAGGGGTGGCTGTGGGGCCTGACCGGAGGACTGGCGGTGGTCGTCCTGCTGGCCGCGTTCAGCCGGTTCATTCCCGGCATCGGGGACGATGACCAGTTGACCAGGCAGATCGGCGAGATCGTCGGCGGCCGGCTTTCCTGGCCGCTCGGCTACTGGAACGCGACCGGCACGGTGACGGTGATGCTGGTCATGGTGCTGCTCTGGCACACCGGCCACGATCCCCGCGATCGGATCAGGAAGCTGGCCAACGCGGTGGTCCCGGTCCTCGCGGTCGTCCTGTACCTGGCCGCCTCTCGCGGGGCACTGCTCGCGCTCACCTGCGGGATCGTCCTGATCATCGCTTTCGGGCCCCACCGCCGCCGTCTGGGCACCTCGGTCCTGCTCGGCGTCGCCGGATCTGTCCCGCCGGTGGTCCTGGCCTCGCAGCTCTCGGCCGTCGCCCACGCGGACACCGGCTCGACGGCGACCGTCCAGGGACTCGTCCTGTTGGCGGTCACCGCGGCCAGCTGCGTCGCGATCTACCTTGCCCGGGCTCCGGTCGAGCGGTGGGTGGCGCGGCAACGACCGGCCCGCCGGCAGGTGCTGATCGCGGTCGCCGCGCTGGCCGTGGTCGGGATCGGGCTGATCGCGGCCTCCGACCCGGTCGACCGGATCAGCTCGTTCACCTCGATCCCGTTCACCGGCGTGGACACCTCCGACAACCAGACTTTCGCCACCGGGCACCTGCTCAGCCAGAGTGGCAACGGGCGCTGGCAGCTCTGGAACAGTGCGATCGACGCTTTCGCCTCACAACCGCTGGGCGGGATCGGGGCCGGCGGCTACGAGGCCTGGTTCAAGGAAAACGGCTCGTTCTGGATGAAGACGATCGAGGTGCACTCGCTGCCGCTCCAGGACCTGGCCGAGCTCGGGCTTGCCGGGTTCCTTCTGCTGACCGGCTTTGCCGGGTTCTCGCTGTACCGGGGCGCTCGCCGGCTCAACGACCCCGAGCTGAATGCCCCCCGGGACGGTGGCGAGCCGTCACGGCGGACCGAGTTGGTCGCCTTCCTGGCCGTCCTGGTGGTAGGCGGGATCTCGGTGTCGGTCGACTGGACCGGCGATTTCCCGCTGATATTCGGAGCCCTGCTGATCTGCTGCGCGGCCATGGTCGGACCGCTGTACGGACCGCGCGGTGACGGTGAGGGTGCGAGTACGGCCGGAAACCCGGCAGGTACGGACGGCGCCGCGGAAGAAGGCAGCAGCCGGAAGGGGCGCGGACCCGCTCCGGTCGTGCGGCTCCTGCTGATCGGTGCGGTGATCCTGTTCGGCGGCGTCGCGGTGGTGGTTTCCACCCGGCAGTACCAGTCCACCCGGGCGATCGAGCAGAGCCGGGAGGCGTTTACCGACGGCAACGCCGACGAAGCCGTCCGGAGGGCCGGGCACGCCGCCTCGGCTACCCCGTTCTCCGGTGCCCCGTACGCCCAGCTGGCGCTGGTCCAGGAGAAGGTGGGCCAGTTCGGACGGGCGCTCGCCAGCGCCACGACTGCGACCCGAAAGGCCCCGACCAACGACGCCTACTGGTTGCTCAAGGCCCGGATCGAGGCCGAGTTGGGTCTGACCTCCTCGTATGCCGAGTCGGTGCTCAGGGCCCGCGAGCTCAACCCGCGCGCGGGCTACTGGAAGGAGTTCGACCAGCGGGCCGCCGAGATCTTCAGGGAAGGGTCCTGACCGGGCCGACGGCGGTCAGATGTCGTGGGTGAAGTCGAGCAGGCTCTGCCAGGCCGGCTTGGCCCGGCCGTCGACGTCGAACAGGCCGGTCTCACGACAGAAGGAGCAGGTGACCGTTTCCGGCGGCAGGTCGGACCAGCTGAACCAGTAGACCGCCTTGAGCCGCAGCTCGCGGCGATGTCTCAGGTAGGCCCGGTAAGCCGAGGTGAGCTGTTCGGCCTGGGCTTCAAGGCTCCCGGTCCCGAACGAGGTCGAGGCGTCGGATCCCCAGCCCAGTTCGGTCACCATCAGCCGCTTGCCGGTCTGCCCGAAGCGATCCATCACCTCCCGTATCGGGAAGGTCCGCCGTACCGACTTGCGGGTGGTGCCGGCATACGGATGGATCGCCGCGATGTCGAAGCTCCGGCGGAACCCGGGCTGGCGGTAGAGCCGCTCGATGAACTTGCGGGCGCGGATCCCGGCCCCGTTCCTCGGTCGGGAATAGAGCCCCGCGGTGACCACCTTGGCGTTCGGGTCGGCGTTCCTGATCACCCGGGCCGAGATCCCGAGCAGCCGTGCGTACTTGGGGACCGAGACCGGCTTGGCCCAGTACTTGATGTTGGGCTCGTTCCAGACCTGCCAGTAGCGGATCGGGCGCTCGGGAAGCTCGGCGTGCTCGCGCCAGAAGGTGCCGTCGGTCCCATATCGGTCGACCGCTTCGCGCAGCAACGTCTTCCAGTGGTACCGGGCATACCCGTTGAAGATCGGCAGGCGCCGGCGATTTCCGGCGAGCCACGACGGCGTGTCGTAGAAGACCGGCAGCAGCTCGATCCCTCGCTCGGCGGTCTCCCTGACCAGCGAGTCCACCGCTCCCCAATCCATGTCGCCGTCACCGTTGCGGTCGACCGACTCCCACTTGATCGTGGCCCGGTACGAACCGAGCCGGCCCCAGGCCATCGTGTCGAAGTCGTCCTCGCTCATCGGCTGCTGGGCGAGAATCCCGAAGAACGGGCTGGGCCCGGATTCGTCGGCCGCCCCGGCCGCCGGGACCCGGCCACCGACCAGGATGATCAGGAGTCCGAGCAGCAGTGCGAATGGGACCAGACCGAAACCCGACCGGCGCTGCGGCCCGGATCGATGGTCCACCTGGTTCTCCTCGGCACTCGGGGTCATTTGCCTCTACCCGCTCCTGGTTGGGTTCCGGTCCGGTCGCTTGGCGCGATTTCGGTCCGGCCGCTTGCCTCTAATGGCCGTCTCTCATGGCCGTCGCCGTTTCGGGTCTCGATCCGAAAACCCGTACCGCCGGCCGATGTTTCGGCCGACCGGACCGGATCGAGCCGACCGGAACCCTACTCGCCGAGGTCCGGCGGCAACCGTCGTTCGGCCCCCAGCTTCTGCAGGTGGGCCTCCAGGACCACCGCGGCGGCCGGTCGCAGCTGGTCGGGGACGTCCGACCAGACCCGCTCGAGCAGGGCCATCCGGGAGCGCTCGCCCTCGTCGAGCGCCGCCACCAGCTCGCGCTCGCGCGACTCGCGGTGCTCGAGGTATTCGGCGATCTTCGCCGGCGGATCGGTGACCAGCGGGCCGTGACCGGGACAGATCAGCCTCGGCCCCAGCTCCCCGACCCGCCTGAGCGAGTCCATGTAGGCGGCGAGCGAGCCACCGTCGGGCGGTACGTAGGTCGAGCCCCAGCCGAGGATCAGGTCCCCGCTGAAGCAGACTCCGTCTTCGGTGAAGAAGCAGAAGTGGTCGACCGCGTGACCGGGGGTCGCGACCGCGGTCAGGCCGCCCGGCCCGTCACCGTCCGGACCACCGAACCGCCGGCCGTCGCCCGCTTCGAACATCTCTATCCCCAGCCGTTCGCAGCCGCCGGAGTGATCGTTGTGCGAGTGGGTGAGCAACGCTCCGGCCGCCCCGCCCCGTGCCTCGACCACGGCCCTGACCGCGGCCAGGTGATCCGGGTCGTCGGGACCCGGATCGATCACCCAGCAGGGGT
>JAGQUV010000046.1 GCA_020438295.1 Solirubrobacterales bacterium | reverse complement strand
GGTCTTCACGCCGGCGATCTTGAGCGCGACCACACCGATCAGGACGATCGTGATCAGCTTGATCGCAAAGACGATCGTCCCGGCGGCACCGGGGTCGAGCCGCTTCATGATCGACGGGGTAATCGTCCTGCCCAGTGCCGAGGCAAAGCCCCAGCCGAAGATGAACAGCAGGGCGGCGGTCAGGATCCTGGCCTCCGTGCCGTAGCCCGGGAACCACTGCTGACGGTGGTTGAAGGCGACCAGGACCGCGGCGATCAGGATCGAGTAGATGATCAGTCGGGGCCAGGCGCGCCGGTGGTCGGTCGCGCTGATCTCGTCGCCCAGGCCGACCTCGTGCCAGGCGTGGGTCCTGGTCTCGAAGATCCGGCCGGGGGCGACGCCCTTCGGTGATTTCTTCCTGGAGAACGGAGACTTCATGCGCGGCCGAGATTACATCGGGGGTTAACGAATCGGTAAACGGGCCACCCCTTTGACCGGGTCGTTTCACCTCGCTCGCGCGACCGCGGGCATCGACGCCGGCCGGCCGGCAACCACCAGTATTGGACGGGCATCCGGTGCACATCTGGAAGGCATTCGGTGTGCCATGCGGAGGCAGCCCGGCGGGCTGACCAGCAGGCCGGGGGCGTTATCTGTAAAGGGGCAGGGGCCGGGAATCCGCCGACCTCACATCTGGAGAGGAACCGTTTTGAAGCTGATCCGCATGATCGTTGCCGTAGTTGCACTGTCGATGGTGTTGGGGGCCGCCGCGACCAGCGCGAGCGCCGCCGGCAGCATCACCAAGCAGGCCAAGAAGAAGTGCAAGAAGAAGCACGGCAAGGCCAAGAAGAAGTGCATCAACAAAGAGAAGAAGCGGCTCAAGAAGCAGCGCAAGAACAAGCCGCCGGTGACAATCCGGACCACCGAGGGTGGGGTCCCCCGGATCATCGCCGGGAACTTCCGCGGTCTCGGCTACGGCTACGGCTTCGCGCTGGCCAAAGAGAACATCTGCTCGATGGCCCAGATCTACACCACCGTGCGCGGTGACCGTTCGAAGTACTTCGGCCCGGACGAAGAGTGGATGCTGACCGGCAACGGGATCCCTTACACCAACCTGGAGTCCGATTTCGCCCACCGGCGGATCATCAACAACGGCAGCCTCGACCGGATCCTCAGCGAGGACCCGCCGAACGGCCCGTCACCGGAGATCAAGAACGTGGTGGCCGGATACGTCAAGGGGTACAACCGCTACCTTGAACGCAAAGGGGTCGACAACCTGCCCGACGAGACCTGCAAGGGCGAGCCCTGGGTCAAGAAGATAGACAAGCAGCAGGTTTATCTCCGGTTCTTCGAGCTGGGCACGATGGCCGGACTGGGCGTCGCGGTAGACGGCATCGCCAACGTCGCTCCCCCCGGGGCTGCGGCTTCGAGCGGCAAGCCTGAACCGGTTCCGCTGAACGGCAAGCCGACCGCCGCCGACTTCGAGTCGTTCGACCAGAACCTGCCCGACATCGGCTCGAACGCGGTCGCGCTGGGCAGCGAGACGACCGATTCGGGCAAGGGAATGCTGTTCGGCAACCCGCACTTCCCCTGGATCGGCTCGGAGAGGTTCTTCCAGTCGCAGCTGATCATCCCGGGCAAGTTCAATGTCTCGGGGGCCAGCCTGCTCGGCAGTCCGGCGATCAACATAGGCCACACCCAGAAGCTGGCCTGGAGCCATACCGTGTCGACCGCCAGGCGGTTCTCGATGTACCGCGAGGAGCTCGTCCCGGGCGACCCGACCTCCTATCTGGTCGACGGCCAGCCGGTCAAGATGGACTCGACCGAGGTGACCGTGCCGGTGCTGCAGGACGATGGCACGCTGAAGAACGAGACCAGGACGCTGTACGAGACCAAACACGGTCCGATCACCAACTCGGTGCAAAAGCAGGAGTTGTTCCCGTGGACCGATAACTACGCCTACGCGCTCACCGACCCGAATTCGGAAGGGCTGCGGTTCATCGAGCACTTCTTCGAGGCCAACCAGGCGCAGAGCGTCAATGATCTGAAGAAGGTCCTGAACCAGGTCCAGGGGGTGCCGTGGGTCAACACGATCGCGGCCGATTCCAAGGGCAAGGCGCTGTACGCCGACCGCGGGGTGATCCCCAACCTGACCGACGAGCGGGTCGCCGAGTGCAACACGCCCGGCCTGGGAACGGTCGCCTGGACCACTTCGAGGGTGGCGGTGCTCGACGGTTCGACCTCGTCCTGCGACATGCAGAAGGCGCCGGGCGCGGTCGTCGCCGGGGTGCTCGGGCCGGACCAGATGCCGTTGCAGATCCGCAACGACTACGAGTCGAACATGAACGACAGCTACTGGCTGTCGAACCCGAACGCGCCGATCACCGGATACCCGTCGATCATCGGCAACGAGGAGACCGGGCGGTCGCTCTGGACCCGTAACGGGCTCAGCCAGATCGAGGAGCGCCTGAACGGAACCGACGGCCAGTCGGGCAACAAATACACGTTCCCGCAGATGCGGAAGTTCACCACCAACAACCGCCACTATGGAGCGGAATTGCTGATCCCGCCGCTGGTCACCTACTGCATGGCCAACCCGACCATCGACGGGGTGGACGTGAGCGCCGCCTGCAACGCACTGGCCGGCTGGGGTCTGACCGAGAAGCTCGACGATCCGGGCTCGTACCTGGGTCGGCGCGTGATCGGCCGGCTGCTTTCGGTGCCCGGAGGGCCCTGGACCGCACCGTTCTCGCTGGGCGATCCGGTGCACACCCCCAACGGGCTGGACACCACCAAGCCGGAAGTCGGCCTGGCCCTGTCGGACACGGTGACCGAGATGCAGGGTTACGGCATTCCGTTCGACGCCTCCTGGCGCGACTACCAGTACGTGACCAGGAACGGCGAGAAGATCCCGATCCCCGGCGGCTCCGGCGGCCAGGGCGTGTTCAACGTGATCTCTTCGGTCAGGAACCCCGCCACCGGCGTCTACGACGATGTGAGGCACGGATCGAGCTTCATCATCCAGGCCTCGCTGACCGGCAAGAAGTGCCCGTCGGTGAAGACGATCCTGACCTACTCACAGGCGGCCACCAACGCGAAGTCGAAGCACTACGCGGATCAGACCAGGCTGTTCTCCGACAGCAAGTGGCTGACCGACCGCTTCTGCAACAGCCAGCAGAAGAAGGATCCGGAGCTCAAGGTCACCAAGTTGAACGGCGGCTCGAACGCCGTCAACAAGGGCGGCTGGTAGGTCGTTCGAAAGCGGCTGCCGGGACGGGCTCCGGGCCCGTCCCGGTCGGCAGGCCGCCGATTCGGCCGGCCCGGTAGCACCGAATGTGTCGCTGAGCAGGGATTTGCGGTCGTTGGCGGCACGCAGGTGACCACGGTCGGCACCTATACTGAGGCCACCGATTGACGCGTCAATCAGGAGGGTGACGCGGATCGGCCGCCTACGATGAAAGCAGCCGTCGTTCAGATCAACTCCACCGGCGATCGCGATCGCAACCTCGAGGTGGCCGGGGACCAGGTAGCCGCAGCCGCCGCTGCCGGCGCCGACCTCGTGGTCCTGCCGGAGAAGTGGCCGCTCCTGTCCACCGGTGACGCGCTGCTGGCCGGAGCCGAGCCGATCGACGGCCCGGCGATCACCGCGGCCCGCGGCTGGGCCCTCGAGTTCGGCATCCACCTGCTGGCCGGCAGCTTCACCGAGGCCGGTGGTGAAGGCGAGCTGCCGACCAACAGCTCCCCGCTGATCTCACCCGAGGGCGAGCTGCTCGCGCTGTACCGGAAGATCCACATGTTCGACGTCGAGGCCGGCGGGGTCACCTACCGGGAGTCCGCTTTCGAGGCGGCCGGCGACCGGCTGGTGGTGGCCGAGCTGCCGGAGGCGACCGCCGGCGGGGCCGGGCTCGGGCTGACGATCTGTTACGACCTGCGCTTCCCCGAGCTCTACCGGGCGCTGCTGGATCTGGGCGCGAGCCTGTTCGCGGCACCGTCGGCGTTCACGACCGCCACCGGCAGGGACCACTGGGACGTGCTGGTCCGGGCCCGGGCGATCGAGAACCAGGCGTTCGTGCTGGCCGCGAACCAGGTCGGCCGCGCGGCGCCGGAGCTCGACTCCTGGGGGCACTCGATGATCGTCGACCCGTGGGGGACGGTCCGGGCGGAAGTCGAACAGGGCGAAGGCTTCGCGGTCGCCGAGATCGACTTCGATCTCCAGGCCGGGATCAGGGAGCGGCTGCCCGCGCTGGAACACCGACGTCCGGCCCTGTACGGGCCGTCCCGGTCCGGGGACCGGTCCGATGGTTCAGGGGGTGGGTCCGATGGCCCGTGAGGCAGCACCGGAGCGCCGCCGCCAGATTCTCGATGCGGCGGTGCGGGTCTTCGCCCGTCAGGGCTTTCACTCGACCAGGGTG
This sequence comes from Solirubrobacterales bacterium, assembly GCA_020438295.1. Classification (GTDB taxonomy): domain Bacteria; phylum Actinomycetota; class Thermoleophilia; order Solirubrobacterales; family 70-9; genus 67-14. The sequence goes on along the minus strand of JAGQUV010000046.1, from coordinate 11,696 downwards.
GCCGACATCGCCGAGGAGGCCGACGTCGCCTACGGACTGGTCTACCACTACTTCTCGTCGAAGGAGAACGTGCTCGACGAGCTGTTCCGGGAACGCTGGTCGCTGCTCTTGGAGGCGATCAACGAGGCCGACCAGAGTCCGTCCACGCCCCGGGAGAAACTGGCCGTGGCGGCCGGTTTCATCATCGACTCCTACCGCTACGACCCGGAGCTGATGAAGGTGATCATCGTCGACGTCACCCGGGCCGCCGATTCGTTCGGAAGGACCCACCTCGAGCAGATCAATGCCGCCTACACGCTGATCGCCAAGATCGTGGCAGAAGGCCAGGAAGCCGGCATCTTCCGCGACGACATCGATCCGCGATTCGCCTCGATGACCTTCTACGGGGCGATCGAACAGCTCCTGTCGGGCTGGATCTTCGGCCTGATACCGGCCACCGACCAAGACCTGGACGAGGCCCGGGGACTGGTGGTCAGGACGATCTGCGAGGGGCTCGAGAAACGTTGAAACATCTCCGCCCGCCCGGGCGGGTATTGTGACTGGCCAGATGGACAATGAAATCGTCAAGAGACTGACCTGGAGCGGGATGCTGACCATCTCCAGTGCGATCGCCAGCATGCTGGCGGCACGTCTCACCGCGATCGCCTATCGTCGGTTCTTCGGCGAGGATCCCCCGGAGTAGACGTGAGCCCTCCGGACCCGAACCGCCCGGATGCCGACAAGACGGTCGGCGAGCTCGTATTCGAGGTCAGCGAGCAGACCTCCAACCTGATCCGCGAAGAGATCGAGCTGGCCAAGACCGAGGTCAGCGAGAAGATCGAGACCCTGGTCCGCGGGTCGGTGGTCGGGATCGTGGCCGGGGTGTTCGCGTTCCTGGCCCTGATCCTCCTGATGCTGGCCTTCGCGTGGGGGCTGAACTCGCTGTTCTTCGAAGGCGAGCCGTGGGCCGGCTTCCTGATCGAGGGGGTCCTGTTCATCCTGATCGCGGCCGGCGCCGGCTGGTTCGCCTACAACTCGTTCGAAAAGACCGGCGCCCCGGTCCCGACCGAGGCGATCAACGAGGCCCAGAAGACCAAGGCACTCTTGACCAGCGGCGAGGAGGCGGAATGACCGACAGCCCCGAACCTGCCAAGCGCCCCCCGGGCCCGCCGGCCAACCGTGCCGCGGCTCCGGCCGCCGGCTCCGGCCCGGCCGGACCGGCCGCTCAAGGCCGACCCGGCCCCGGGGCTGCCGGGCCGAAACGGACCTCGGCCCAGATCAGGGAAGACATCGAAAACCAGCGGGAGCAGCTCGGGCAGTCGGTCGACCATCTGCGCGACCGGGTGACCGAGCTGACCGACTGGCGCGGCCAGCTGCGCAAGCATCGCAAGAAGATCGTGGTCGGCGCCGTCGCCGCCGGTTTCGTGGCCGGCGGGCTGATGGCGCTGCGCCGTCGCTGACCGGCCGGCGCCGGCGATCGGCCCGGACCCAGGCGCCGCGGCCGGCCGTCGCCCGTTCAGCGGTAGGTCTTCCGCCGGAAGATGTCGTCGGTGATCGAGGCGACCCGGTCGAGGAACAGGACTCCGTCGAGGTGGTCGATCTCGTGCAGGAAGCAGCGCGCCTCGAACCCCCGGACCTCTATCTCGCCTCCGGCATGGCGGATGGTCGCCGCCCGCGGCCGCCTCACGTTGGCGGTCAGGTCGGGCAGGCTGAGGCAGCCCTCGCGGCCGACCCGGCTGCCTTCCGAGCGTGCGGTGACCCGGGGGTTGACCATCACCACGAGTCCAAGCGGTTCGTCCACCTTCGGGTGCCCGGTCAGGTCCACCACCGCGACCCGGACCGGCTCGCCGATCTGCGGCGCGGCGAGGCCGACGCAGTGGTCGTACGAGCGCATCGTGTCGATCAGGTCACCGGCGACCCGCTCGATCTCTTCGCCCTGGGCCGGCGCGCAGACCTGTTTGAGTATCGGGTCCGGATAGGTGAGGACCTCGCGGACCGCCACGGCGACTCAGAGGATTTCGGCGTCGAGCTCGGCCAGGTTGACTTCGATGCCGCGGTCGGCGGCCAGCCCGGCGAGCGCCCGGTCCAGGCCGACCGAATCGTCGGGGACGGCCAGCTCCATCATCATCGTGTACAGCTCCGAGCCGGCTTCACCGGTGCGCCGGGTGCGGAGGTCGGTCACGTTGACTCCGCGGGCGGCGATCAGCTCGGCCACCTCATGGACGATTCCGGGCCGGTCCGGTCCGTAGACGGTCAGCACGTGGGTCGGCCCGGCACCCCGGTCGAGCCGGTCGACCGGGCTGACCGTCACTCCGCCCAGGCCGAAATCCCGGCCGACCTCTCCCAGCTTCGCCGAGAGCTGCTCGACCTCCGTTTCGTCGGGCACCGAGACCAGCAGCATCACCGCGAAGTGACCATGGAGGATCGACATCTGCGAGTCGTCCACGTTGCCGCCGCAGTCGAGCAGCACGCCGGTGATCGCGGCAACGATGCCGGGTTGGTCGCGGCCGATCGCGGTGACCGCCAGATTCAAAACTTGGATCCGATGCGGTCGGTCGCCACGGTGCCGAGCGCGACCAGCCCGGGGCCGGCGTGGCAGCCCAGCACGGTCGACATCTCGTCGAGGAAGGCGCCCTCGCACTGGAAGACCTCGCGGCAGTGTGCGGCCAGCTCGCCGGCCAGCTCCGGCGCCTGAATGTGCTGCGTGGTCCAGGTCGTCTCTCCCGACGCCGCAATCTCGCTGGCCCGGTCCTTTAGCCGCTGCATCGCCCGCGAACGGGTCCGCACCTTCTCGACCGGCCTGACTGTCTCCTCGAGCTCGATCAGCGGTTTGATCTTGAGGGCCCCGCCGATCCAGGCCTGGGCCCCGCCGATCCGGCCTCCTTTGCGCAAATACTCGAGCGTGTCGACCATGATCAGCGTGTCGAGCCCGTTTCGGGTCGATTCGATCTGCTCGGCGACCCCGTCGACCGATTTCCCGGCGGCGATCGCGTTTGCCGCAGCGAGCGTGCAGAAGGCGAGTCCGCCGGCCGTGGTCCGGGAATCGATCACGGTGATGCGTTCGCCGCCCTTGCCTTCGGCCTCGAGCTGCCCGGCCGCCTGGCGGGCGGCTTCACAGGTGCCCGAGATCGCTCCCGAGATGTGGAGCGAGACGATCTCGTCGCCCTCGGCCAGCAGTGGTTCGTAGACCGCCATGAAGTCGCCGATTGAGGGCTGCGATGTGGTGGTCAGTTGAGGGCTTTCGAGTACCGCCTTGTAGAACGAGCCGTAGTCGGTGATCTCGCTCTCGCGCCGCTCCTCCCCGTTGAGGATCACGTAAAGGCTGACCACGCTGACCTCGAGGCGCTCGCGGTCCTCCGGGGTGAGCGAAGCGGTGGTGTCGGTGACCAGGGCTATTCGGTTGTCCGGAGACACGTAACGGTTCTATCAGACCGGCCGTGGTCGGTTGGAATCCGGCGCTACGATCCGGTGCGTGGCCGAAACCGTGCTCTACCGATGCGGTGCCCCGACCAACCTGGTCTGTGCCTGTGGCAGCGTCGGCAAGGCGCTGAACCGGGCCGGGGTCGAGTACGAGACCCGACGGGTGCCCGCCGCGCGAAAGGGGCGGCCCGAGATCGTCGAGCTGACCGGCCAGGACAGGGTTCCGGTGCTGGTCGACGGCGATCAGGTAATCCACGACTCGAGGCGGATACGGGAGTACATAGAGCTGAAATGGGGCGATCGACAGCGGTAGCGGCGCCGGGGACCGGCGCCGCGGTGGGGAACCCGTGGCCGGGGCGGGAAACCTGCCGCCGGATGGCCCGGGCGGCGGGGCCGTTGGTGCGAGCCGGTATCATGTGTTCATGAGCGATCTTCCAGAGACGATCACGCTTACCGAGGCTGCCGCGGAAAAGATCGCCGAGTTGATCGGCGATCAGCCGGAAGGCCAGGAGCAGGCACTCCGCGTCGCGGTGCGGGGCGGCGGTTGCTCCGGGTTCCAGTACGCGCTCGCGTTCGACACCAGGGGCGAGGACGACCACCTGTTCGAAGATCGCGGGGTTTCGGTGATCGTCGACAAGGTCAGCATGCAGTTCGTGATCGGCTCGGAAGTCGACTACGTGGAGGGCCTGACCGGGGCGGGCTTCCAGGTCAACAACCCCAACGTGGTGGCCGCCTGCGGTTGCGGTTCTTCGTTCCAGGTGCGGGACGAAGCCGAAGACTCGGTCCCGGCCTAGTCCGGTCCGGCCCGGTCCGGGGCTAACTTCGTTCGATCTTCATCGGCGGGCTCTGGTACGGCGCTTCCGCCGCCGGTCCGGATTCAGGCTCGGCCCCGTTCCCGGCCGGCTGCTCCACGCCGAGGCTCTCGGCTAGCTCGCCGTTCTCGAACATCTCCTCGACGATGTCGGCCCCGCCGATCAACTGGCCGTTGACGTACAGCTGCGGGAAGGTCTCCCAGTCGGAGATCTCGCTGGTCACCTCGCGCAGCGGCTGCAGCGCGGGCAGTACGTCGATCGCCCCGTACTCGACTCCCATCTGGTCCAGCACCTGGACGGTCCTCATCGAGAACCCGCAACGGGGCGCCGTCGGCGTGCCTTTCATGAAGAGCAGCACGGGATTTTCGGAGATCAACTCCCGGACGCGTTCGGTCAGCTCCTGATCGGCCATGGTCTGATGCTAAATGATCGCCCTGCCGGGCTACCCGATGATCCGGATCGTCAGCGCGTGGATCGAGCCGTCGTCGAACCGTTCCCTGACCGCGGCCTTGACCAGCCGGTGCTGGTCGATCCGGCTCAGACCCTCGAACTGGGGTGCCTCGACCTCGGCCCTGAGGTGGTCACCGGTGCCGGTCTCGTCGATCAGCTCGGCCGACGAGCCGGGCAACGCCGATTCGATCATCGCCTTCAGTTCAGACAGGTCCGCAGCCATTCCGGCCAGACTACTCCGGCCCCGGTTCGTCCGCGGCATCGCCGGCCGCCGCTTCGAGCATCTCGCCGACCCTGACGAATTTGACCCGTGGTCTGCCGTGCGGTTCGCCGCGGCCGACTTCGGCCCGGTCGATCGCCTGCCAGCCTCCGAACGTGACGAAGTCGACCCCGCGATCGGCCAGCAGGCCCTCGATCGCGGCCGGTTCCGGTTCGGCAGGCTCCAGCAAGGCACCGTTGCCTGTGTCGGTCAACAGGTGGTCGACCGTTTCGCTGGCGCACTTCTTGTTGGTGCCGATCACCCCGGACGGCCCCCGTTTGATCCAGCCGGCGGTGTAGTGGCCGGTGCGGTGGCCCCCGTTGTGGCTTTCCAGGACCCGGCCGTCCCGGTTCAGGATCGTGCCGCGCCGTTCGTCGAACGCGACCCCCGGCAGAGGGATCCCCGTGTAGCCGACCGACCGCAGGACCAGCTCGCAGGCCAGCTCTTCGCGTTCGCCGGTGTCACGGGCCCGGAGCGTCCCGTCGTCGTCGACCAGTTCGTTGTGCCCGATCACCACACTGCTGACCCGGTCGTCGCCGCGGATCTCGACCGGTGAGGCGAGGAAGCGGAGGGTGACCCGTCTCGGCCTGCCTTCCGGTTTCCTTGCCGCAAACCCGTTGACGATCTCCACGTTCTTGATCGCGGTCTTGTCGGCATCTTCGGACTCGATCCAGGCCCGGCTCGCCGGGTCCAGCTCGGCCTCGGCCGGGTCGACCACCACGTCGGCGGCTTCGAGCTCGCCCATCTCCCTGATCTCGGGGTTCGTATAGGCGGCCTGGGCCGGACCGCGCCGGCCGAGGATCACGATCTCCTCGACCGTGCTCGTCTCGAGCACCTCGATCGCGTGATCGGCGATGTCGGTCTGGCGCAGCTCATCGTGGTCGAGGGCCAGCATCCGGGCGACGTCCATCGCCACGTTGCCGTTGCCGATCACCACTGCCCGCCTGACCCGGTCCAGCTCGAAATCGCGGTCGGCGTAGTCGGGGTGGGCGTTGTACCAGCCGACGAACGAGGTCGCGGCATGGCTGCCGGGCAGGTGCTCGCCGGGAATGCCCAACTCGCGGTCGGCTTCGGCGCCGAACGCGTAGATGATCGCGTGGTAGTGGCGCTCGAAGTCCTCGACTTCGAGGTCACGGCCGATCTCGACGTTGCCGAAAAAGCGGAAGCCCTCTTTGGCCGCGGTCTTGTCGTAGACCCGGGTCACCGACTTGATCTTGGGGTGGTCGGGGGCGACCCCGCCGCGGACCAGCCCGTACGGGGTCGGCAGCCGGTCGAACAGGTCGACCTGCGCGTGTGTCGCGGGATCTTTGAGGATCTGGTCGGCCGCGTAGAACCCGGCCGGACCGGCGCCGATTATCGCGACCCGGATCGGATGTTCCTCGGTTCCCGGTGGGGCCATGTCGCCCGGTCAGACGGTCCGGTTGGCGTTGGCGTCGATCTCGGCCGCGAAGACCGGCCACAGCTCGAGCGGAAGGTCGTGTCCCATGCCCTCGAACATGCGGAAGCGGGCCCCGGGAATGGCGTCGGCCGTGGCCCGGCCACCGCGCGGGGGGACCAGCTTGTCGGCCGATCCGTGCAGGACCACAGCCGGGATCCTGAGCCGACGCAGCGCCTTTTCCCGGTTCGGCTGCACGTTGATCGCGTGCAGCTGGCGGGCGGTGCCCTGCCGGTGGATCCCCCGTTCCCAGGCCCGGTCGGCCAGCGCGATGATGCGGTCGGGATTGGCCGGGTAGGCCGGGGAGCCGAGCAGCGGGATCATCTCCAGGTTGCGTTCGATGTAGGCGTCGTAGTCGTTGGCGACCGGCCGCATCATCGCGGCGAGCTGCTTCGGTGCGGGCAGCGCATCCTTGAACGCACCGGTGCGCGACATGATCGAGCAGAGCGAGAGGACCCGGTCGGGATGCTCCACCGCGACCGTCTGGGCGATCATGCCGCCCATCGAAAAGCCGGCCACGTGAGCCCTGTCGATCTCCAGGTGGTCGAGCAGGTTGACCGAGTCCCGGGCCATGTCGGAAAGCCGGTAGCGGACCCTGGACGGCACCCCGAGCATCATCGGCACGATGTGGGGGACGTCGGCCTCGTAGAGCACCGTCGAACGCCCGCAATCCCGGTTGTCCATGCGGATGACCCGGAACCCGCGCCTGACCATCGTCTCGCAGAAGCCCTCGTCCCAGTAGATCATCTGGGTCCCGAGGCCGGCGATCAGCAGCAGGGCGGGATCGTCCGGGTTGCCGCGGTCGTCGTAGGTTATGTCGACCGGGCCGTACCTGGTCTCGGTCACCGCTTCGGCGAGCTGCTCCAGCGGCGAGTCTGTAACGGTCATCAGTTTCATGGTCGGTCCAAACGGCGAGTGCTGCCGCTCCGGCGAACGATACCGGTCCGCTTGGCGGGCCGCGCCCAGAACTGTCTGACGATTCGTCTGACACCATGTATGACGACTCGTCACCAAGGCTCGGTCGGAACGATGCCTGCCGGGTCGTCCGAAATCCGGCCGGGACCCGGCTTCTCGGCTATGATGTTGGCCCGTGCGAATCGCCCTTGTCAGCCCGTATTCGTGGACTTATCAGGGCGGCGTGAACCGGCACATCCAGTCGTTGGCCGAAGAGCTTCTCAGCCGTGGCCATTACGTCCGTGTCATCGCGCCGTTCGATCCCCCCGATCGCCTGTCGAAAGTCCTGCACCGCGCGCCGGCCGAACGGCTGGAGGCGCCCGACTACCTGATTCCGGTCGGCCGTACGGTCGGGATCGGTGCGAACGGATCGGTCTCCAACATCCCGGTCTTCCCCGAGTCGATCCGCGGGACCCGGCGGGCGATCGAGCAGGGCAACTTCGACGTGGTCCACCTGCACGAGCCGACCACTCCCGCAAACGGGTGGGACACTTGCCTTTCGAGCTCGACCCCGGTGGTCGGCACCTTCCACGCCTATTCGACCAAGCAGCTGCCCAACCGTCTGGCCGCGCTGGCCGGCGCCCACCGGGTGGTGAACCGGCTCGCCGGCCGGATCGCGGTATCCGAGGCGGCCGCCTGGACCGGCCGGCGCTGGTTCGGCGGCAACTACACGATCATCCCCAACGGGGTCGACATCGACATGGCCCACGACGGTGAGAAGCCGGACAGCGAGAGCCTGAGGGCCCTGTTCGTCGGCCGGCCCGACGAGCGCAAGGGCCTGCCGATCCTGCTGAGGGCGTTCGAGGCCCTGGTCGAGCAGGCACCGAGCCGTCTGGCGGTGGTGGGGGCGGAACCGGACGACGTCCGCCGGCTGCTGGCCTACCCGGAGCTCGAACAGCATCTCGATCTCCACGGCAAGGTGAGCGGCCCCGAACTCTGGCGCCACCTGCACGAGGCCGACCTGCTCTGCGCCCCTTCGCTTTCCGGGGAGAGCTTCGGCATGGTCCTGACCGAGGCATTCGCTGCCGGGACCCCGGTCATCGCGTCCGGGATCGCCGGCTACAGCGACGTGGTGACCGACAACGTCGACGGCGTCCTGGTGCCGCCGGGTGATCCCCAGCGCCTGGCCGAGGAACTCCAGCTCGCCCACCACGAGCCCGAGCGTCTGAGGAGGATGGGCAAAGCGGCGCGGCAGAGCTCGAAACGGTACGCCTGGCCGGCCGTGGCCGACCAGGTGACCAAAGTCTATGAACGGGCGATCGAGGTACCGGAACCCGAGCATGCCGCCGAACGATTCAAGCGCCGTCTGGGCGTGGTACCCAGCGACGGGCTGGCGGCGACGCCGGCGGTCAGGCTGCCCTCGCTCGACCCCGCCCCGGCCGACGGTCCCGGCGGACGGAGCGGAATGGTCAGGAAGGCGGCGCTCGGAGTAGTCGGCCTGCTCGGGGTGGGACTGACCGTGATCGCGGCCCACCGGATCGGGATCGACGACGTAGGCCAGGCGATCGTGCGGTCCGACATCTCGTGGGTACTGGTCGCCCTCGGCCTGATGGCCTGCTCACTGTTCTTCAGGGCGCAGGCCTGGTACTACATCGCCCGGGCGGCGATGCCCGGCTCGCCGCTGCGGCGCAGGGATTTCACGTCGGCGACGATGATCGGGGTGCTGATGTCGGCCACGCTGCCGGCCCGCCTGGGCGAGCCGGCCAGGGCACTGGCCCTGACCCGCCACACGGGGCGGGCCAAGGACAACCTGCCGGTCGTGGTCGGCACGCTGGTCTCGCAGACCATGCTCAACCTGGTCGCGCTGCTGCTGCTCGGCATGATCATCGTGGCCAGCACCGATCTCTTCCACAACAGCACCAAGACGCTTTTCACTTTCAGTCTGGCGCCACTGATCCTGCTGCTGGCGGTGATCGTCCTGCCATCGATTCTCAAACGGCAGGGAAACAGCCGGCTGGCCAAGGTCGGCGCCGCCGCACACGAAGCGATGGTCAAGGTCCGCAAGGGGCTGGCTATCTTCAGGAAACCGAAGATCGGATTCCCGGCGGCCTTCTTCCAGCTCACCGCGTGGGCCATCCAGCTGCTCTCCTGCTGGGCCCTGATGTTCGCGCTCGGGCTCGACAGCCAGGCCGGGCTCGCTGCCTCGGCCGCGGTTCTGTTCGCGGTCAACGTGACCGCGGTGATCCCGGCCACCCCGTCGAACATCGGCATCTTCCAGCTGGCGGTGATCAGCGTGCTGACCACCGGCTGGGCCGTTTCCAGCTACGACGCATTCGCCTACGGCGTGATCCTCCAGGCGGTCGAGGTCGCGACCGCGGTCGGGCTCGGGCTGCCGGCCCTGGTCCGCGAGGGCCTGACCTGGAGCGACCTGCGGACCCAGGCGCTGGCCACCGCGCCGGTTGAGCTCTCGGCCCACCCGCGGCGCCGCGAAAGCGACGGCACCGCAACCGACTGGCTGCGCTGAAGCGGTCCGGTTCGAGCCCGGACCCGACGCGCTGGGCTTCCGCTCAGGGAGCGAAGATCAGTTTGTTGTGGGGCTCCAGCAGCGCCGTTGCGGCCTGCTCGAAGGGGAGGACCCGGTCGGTGACCACGGACGGGTCGAATCCGCCGTTGCTGATTAACTCCAGGACCGCCGGCAGATCGGCTCGGGCTGCCGCGCGCCCCACGTGGAAGTGGATCCCGGTCGAGTACATTTCCAGCAGCGGAATCGGCGTCTCCGGTTCGTAGATGATCCCGACGTGGGTACAGTCGCCGCCGGCGGACGTGGAGCAGCAGGCGGAGGCGAGACTCTCCCGGCTGGCCCCGGCGTCGACCACAATCTCGAAATCGTGGTCCGGCCCGGGTGGGACGGAAGCCTCGATCGGTCTGGCCCCGAGGTCGGAAGCAATTCCGAGCCTGACCGGATCGTCGTCCACATATGTGACGGTCCCGGTGCCCAGGGCCTGGGCGATGCCCACTGCGTAGAGGCCGATCGAACGGGCGGCGCCGCCGATCACCAGAACGTCCTTCTCCGGCGACTGGAGCAGGTACGGGGCCACCGTCCGCCACGCGTCGGGAATGTTGTCGGCCGCACTGGCGATGGCGACGGGATCCAGCCCGTCGGGCACCTTCAGCAGCATGGCGTCGGCGAACGGAACCCGGACCAGGTCGGAGAGCATGCCGCCCCAATCACCTCCCAGGGCTCCGAACCCGTACATAGAACGGGGGGGAACGGTGAGGCAGTTACCGGTCAGGCCGCTCCGACAGTTGTCGCATTCGCCGCAGGAGATCTGGAACGGGATGACCACCAGGTCTCCGGGAGACACGGTCTCGACGTCGTTCCCCACCTCGACCACCTCGCCGACGCCTTCGTGGCCCAGCTTGATCGGACCCGGGATCGGCGCCTCACCTCGAACGATGGGCCCGTCCAGATCGCAGGTCGCGACCGCCACCGGCCTGACCAGGCATTCGCCGGGTCCTTCCAGGTCCGGCTCGGGAATCTCGGTCCAATCTAGTTCCCCCGGTTCGTTCATCACGAGCTGCCTCATGAAGGCCATCCTAGCAGCTGATATGGTGATCGCCATAGTAGCTTCCGGAACCGAACAGACCGGCCTCGACAGCCGGGAGAGAGCGATAGAGACCGCGGCATCGCTATTTGCAGGGCAGGGATTCGTCGCTACCGGCCTCACCCAGGTGATCAGCGAGTCGGGCACGCCGAAGGGTTCCTTCTATTTCAACTTTCCCGGCGGCAAGGAAGAACTCGGGGTGGAAGCGCTCAGGCGGGCCGGCCTCCGGCTTTCGGAGGCGATCACGATCCTGTCGCGGGGTGCCGATTCTCCGATCAGATTCCTCCGGGCTCTGGTCGATGCCCTGGCCGCCGGATTGGAGGCGAGCAATTATGCGCAGGGCTGTCCGATAGCAACCGTGGCACTGGAAACGGCGAATTCATCCGAGCCGATGAGGCAAGCTGCAAGAAGCCAGTTCGAGGACTGGGAGAAGGCGATCTCCGCCGGCCTGGCCGGATCCGATCCTCCCTCGAAACATGACCTCGTTGTCGCTTCGGAAGTATTGATGCTGCTCGAGGGGGCGCTTCTGATGGCCAAGGTCCGCCGGGAAACGGACCCGGTCCGCTCTCTCGTGCCTACCTTCGAGAAGCTGCTGCTCCGCCGGTGACTTCGAGGATCTGCCGGACCGCCTCGTCCGGGACGTCCAGCTGCGGCGCATGGCCGACTCCGTTCAGCTCGATCCATTCGGCCTGCGGGACCCACTCCTCGCGGAACCGCACCGCCGCTTCCGGCAGGGGCAGGATCCGGTCTTCGGTCCCCCAGACCAGTCGCACCGGGCACTCGATCCGATCGGGATCGAGCCCCCAGTCCTGCTTCCGGGCCAGTTCGAACAGGTCGGGGTC
>JAGQUV010000045.1 GCA_020438295.1 Solirubrobacterales bacterium | reverse complement strand
ACCGCCGGGTCATCCTTGACCCAGGCCCGAACCGGGTAGCGGTACGGCGCCTGCGGGTCGTCCTGCGTGAACTCGCTGGTCACCAGGTAGTCGTAGTCGCCCCGGTTCAGTTCCTTGATGAAGTTCTCGCACTTGGCGATCAGCCGATAGGTGCCGTTCGGGCCTTCCTGCCCGATGTACTGGACGTGGTTGGAACGGTCGACCCCGTAGAACCCGTACTGGCCGAAGAAGATCTCACCCGATCCGGCCAGCGCGATCCGCTTGTCCCTCAGGTCGCGGGTAAACTCGAACGCCCCCTGCGGACCGCCCTCCTGCAGGAACAGGGTCGAGCGGGTGTAGTGCTTTTCGGCGTAGCCGACCTCCTCCCCGCGCCCCCAGACCGCACCGATCAGCGCGATCGCCGCCACCGATCCGATGAGCACGCTGTTCGGGATCTTGTCGTGCTCTTTGAGCCAGGAGAGCCCGACCGGAGCCCAGACGATGGCCAGGCAGAAGAAGATTGCCCCGGGCAGGAAACTCGGGTACCACCGGGGCGAGGTCAGGACCGAGATAGCGAAGACCACGGTGAGGAAGATCAGGACCTTGTTGGCCCGGACCTCGGGCATGCGAAGCGGCCGGGCGATCGGCAGCAGGGTCGCCGCCAGGAGCAATCCCGGCAGCAGGTAGCGGGTGTTGGTGAAGAAGCCGCGTGGCTGACCCTCCTGGCCGGCGGCGGTCAGCGGGGTGAACAGGTAGACCACGGCAGTGACCAGAGCGGCGGCGGCCAGCACACGGACCACCTTGTTGCGCGCCCTGAACACGAGATAGACAGCCGCCGCGGCGAGCATGATCAGGATCAGCGGGAACAGCACCCCGAACGCATCGTCGAGCCGCGGGAAGAACCACCAGCGGAAGATCGACGGGTCGTCGAAGTAGTGGGCCACCGAGAACCGGGGCCGCGGGTCGAGCGGCATCTGGTCCGGCTGGGGCAGCTTGAGCGGACCCCAGCCGATCGCCGGGACCGGGTTTCCCCCGGTGTAGACCATCGCCCGCACGTACCAGTAGCCACCGACGACCAGCATCGACCCGCCCAGCCAGAGCGTGGTCACCAGTCGCCTGCCGCGTCCGCTGACCAGGATCATGCCGAGGAAGATCACCCCGACCGGGGCCAGCATCGAGACCTTGACCGAGATCGCGATGCCGGCGGCGACTCCGGCCAGGATCAGCGGACCTTTGTCGAGCAGTGGCGCGTCGGGGTCGGGCCGGTCGTCGACCGCGCCCTCGACCGGGGCCCGGCGTTGATGGCCGTTGATCAGGAACGCGGCGAACGCGACCAGGAACGCGAAGGCGAGGATGTCGTTGCGGCCCTCGCCGGGCTGGGTCACGATCATCACCCCTCCGGACAGCAGGATTGCACCGCCGACCAGGGTCGCCGGCCCCACACCGTAGGGCCGGCCCACGGTCCAGCAGGCGAGCAGGCCGACGCCGAGGCAGAACATGTTGAACACCGGCGAGAGCCAGTCGCTCTGCATCAGCGCGATCAGCGAGCCGTGCATCAGCTCGGAGCTCTGGGGGTAGAACCAGACCGCCAGCCGCAGCGGATCGGTGAAGTGCAGCGGGTTGGTCGAGGCCTCCTGGACGAACCGGGCCGCGGCCGGCATGTGGTACCAGGTGGTGTCGCCGCCGAACATCCCCTGATCGAGGCTGAGCTGCGAGGGGAAGCTCCACTCGGCGACCACCCACGAGGCGACGCCCGCCGCTACGAGGAAGGCCCAGGTCGAAACCTTCGGCGCCGCGATCTGTTCGATGCCGTCAGGCGCGAAGCGGTAGCCGAGCCCCGCCGCGACCAGCCCCACCAGCACACAGCCGACGATGATCCAGCCCAGGCTGAGGATCGAGAGTGACCCGAGGATCTGGAGGGCGATGATCAGCAGTGCCACCCCGAGCGTGAGCTCGGCCAGCCGGGCCAGCGCACCGGAGAACTCGGGCACGATCCAGCGCCTCAGCCAGTAGGCGCCCAGCCAAGTGGACAGGACGATCGCCGCGATCGCGACGGTCCCTATGACATAGGAGGAGAGGGTCGGGGTCAACCCCGGCCTTTGAACTCGGCGGCCACCGGGGCATCGTAGATGAGTAGGGCGGCCAAGCGGCCCCAGCCGCGGCGCCGGGCGATCAGGTGACGGACCGCGGGCCGACCCCGGATCCCACCTGGCAGGCGACCCCGGTCCCGGCCAGCCCACAGTAGCCGCCGGGGACCTTGTCGAGGTACTGCTGGTGTGGCTCCTCGGCGTGGTAGAAGGTTCCGGCCGGCTCGATCACCGTGGTGATCCGGCCTTTGCCGTGCCTGTCCAGGGCGGCCTGATAGTCGTCCCGGACCCGTTCGGCGGTCTCCTGCTGTTTCTCGCCGACCGTGAAGATCCCCGAGCGGTACTGCGTGCCCACGTCGTTTCCCTGTCGCATGCCCTGGGTCGGGTCGTGCTCGGTGAAGAAGACCGCAAGCAGCTCCTCGTAGCTGACCACCTCGGGGTCGAACGCGACCATCACCGCCTCGGCATGCCCGGTCATGCCCGAGCAGACCTCCTCGTAGGTCGGGAACGGCGTGGTCCCGTTCTGGTAACCGACCGCAGTGGTGTAGACACCGTCGAGATTCCAGAACAACCGCTCGGCACCCCAGAAGCAGCCGAGGGCGAAGTAGGCCACCTCGGTCCCCTCCGGGAACGGGCCCTGGATCGAGTTGCCGAGCACGGTGTGGCGACCGGCCACGGGAAACGGCGATGCAGAGCGACCCGGGAGCGCCTCGTCGTCTGCGGGAAGAGTCGACTTCTTTCGGCCGAACAGCATCGTCCGATGATACCCGGCCGCGATCGTCGCCTTGTGCCGCCGAGCCCTGCGGACGGGTTCAGGGCCGGGGTAGCTGCGAAGCCATCTGGGCGTATCCGGCCGCGCTTGGGTGGATCCCGGTGTCGCCACTGATCACCCAGGGCGGCCCGATCGGCGGTCCCTTACAGAACGAAAACGGATGGTCGATCAGCAGCTCGTCCTGGGTCGGGGTCGACTGGACGCTCGGGCCGTCGACCTTGTCACCACGCCAGGAGCAGCTGTACCTGGCCGGGTAGAGCGGCTCCATGTCGATGCCGACGTTGAACCGGGGCGGCGAGACGACCGTGATCCGGTCGGTCGAGACCGAGGCGGCCTGCGTGGCGATGACGTCATTGAGCAGCTCGCCCATCAACTCGATCTGGGCCGAGCTGTAGGCCAGGGCGGAAGACGGCACCGACAGGTGGTACTGCATCAGCACTATGTGCGACGTCGTGTTGGCGACCAGCTCGGAGTAGATCTCGTGCAGGTTCTTGCTCAGATCGACCCCGGCGAATGCCTGTTCGATGCAGTCCCTGTAGTCACCGAACAGGTCGGAGTAGATCGCGCAACCCATGTTGTCGATCCCGAACAGCATGTCGGAGAGCAGCGGGTTCGCGCCCATGGTCATCACGACGAAGTCGGGGTTCTCCGCCTGGATCTGCCTGAACGTGCCGCTGAACTGACCGCTGCCCAACCAGTCACTCGGGGCCGAGCCGGTGACCGCGTAGTTCTTATAGTCGGTGATCCCGTATTCGTTGGCCCATTTGGCGGCCCAGGATATGTTGCGGGAGAGCCCGTAGTCGGGCAGGTAGCGGGGGTCAGGTCCGGAGGTGCTGCTCGTGTTGGCCGAGTTCGACGAACAGGCGTCGTTGTAGTAGTCGTCGGCCGGCTTGCAGTCGAGCAGCTTTCCGATTCCCATCTCTTTGCCCGTCTTGCCGTAGTAGCCGAACCCGGCGGTCACCGAATCGCCCATCGCCCGGATCGAGACCGAGTCGGGATCGGTGTCGGCCCGGTTCGAGCGGACCTGGACCAGCCGGCGGGCGACCTCCAGCTTGCCGACCCTGGCCGTCACTTCGAACTGGTCGGCGCCGTACCGCCCCTTGTCCCGGAAATAGACACCCCTGACCCCGTTCTGTCGTACCTCGGCAATTCCGATCGTCGGTTGCGAGGTGACCTCCCATTGGACCCGGTGTCCGCAGCGAGGGAGGCGGATATAGGACTTGAGGCCCCCGGACCGTGCCCGCAGTAGGCCGGAGCTCGCGCAGCGGCCGGCCCCGGCCGCCTTGACCCGCCGTTGGATCCTGCTGGCCACACGGTCCAGCTCGGCCCTGCCGTCACCCTCGATGTCCACCCGCGCCAGGGCCCGGACCCTGATGCCGGCGCCACGGGAACGGGTGAGCATTCGCCTGGCCGACCGGATCCCGATCCGGATCTCATGGATGAAACGAAAACCGGTTCGCCGGTCGGCCGGACGCGGAAGGCCGGCCGTGAGCGGTCCCTCCCATACCCGCTTCACCTTCTGTCCATTCGGATCCCGGAAGCTGACCCGGACCTCGGTCCCACGACCGGACATGTCGATCGGGTACACGATCGGAACCAGCAGATACGCCTTACCTTCGCCACGGATCGCGCCCCGGGCGACCAGGGTCGTCTTGCCGATCGAGAGGTTTCCGGTACCGGCGCTCGTCGCCGCGTTCAGCGACCCGGACCCGACACCATCCGGGCCGGGGGACGCGGCCGTCGCTCCGCCCGGTCCCAGTAGAAGGAACATCGCGATCAGCGCACCGGCGGTCGAACCGGACCTCATTCCCCAGAGGGATTTCATCGTCCGCAGCCTATTGATGCCTCCAGCGGTCCCGGTCGTCTCCACGCAAGGTTCAACCCGGCACCGGCACCAAAGTAGCTGCGGCCCGGTTCGTTCCGGGAGCTAGACTGATCATCATGCGGACCCGGACAATCGACGAGACCGAACTAGGTATCACCTGGGTGATGGACCACCCGATGGAGCTGGCCTCGCACGCGCTGGTCAGCGACGGCAAGGTCTGGATCATCGATCCGATCGACGACCCCGAGGTGATGGAGAAGGTCGCCGATCTGGGCGAGCCTCAGGCCGTGCTGCAGCTGCTCGACCGCCACAACCGGCATTGCAGGAGAATCGCCAACCGTCTCAGCGTCCCCCACATATTCCTGCCCGAGGAGCTCCGGGGAACCCCGTTCGAGGCGGTCGACGTGGTCGACAACCGCATCTGGAAGGAACGGGCGCTCTGGTGGAAGGACACCAAGGCCCTGGTGGTCGCCGAAGCAGTTGGAACGGCCGACCACTTTTTCCCGTCCGAGGCCGGCGCCGGGGTTCACATCGGCCTGCGACTGAATCCGCCCAAGAAGACGATCGGCACCTTCATGCCGAATCACCTCTTGGTCGGCCATGGCGAAGCGATCCACGGCCCGCGGGCGACCAAGGCGCTCCAGGAAGCCATCGACCGCTCCGTGCGCGACCTCCCCAGGTCGATCGCCGGTATCCCGGGCCAGGTCGCCAAGCGGTGGCGCGGGTGACCCCGGTCCGATCCGCGGCCGCCGGTAGCGCTCCGCCACCGACGTACATGCCCCCGCCGGCCACGGGCTGATTTGCCCGACCAGAGCCCTCCGGCTAGGGTCGTTGCGTGCAAGCGACCCTGACCATCCTGTTCACCGATGCCGTGGCGTCTACCGAGGCGCTCGCGCGGCTCGGCGACGAAGAGTTCGGCCGGGTCCAGGAGGCACACCTGGAGTTGCTCCGCGGGCCGATCAACTCCAACGACGGCCGCGAGGTCAAGAGCCTCGGCGACGGTCTGATGGTCGCGTTCACCGGCGCGGCCGACGCGCTGGCCTGTGCGGTCGCGATGCAGCAGGCGGTCGAAGCCGCGGCCCGTGGCGGGGAACAGGGCCTGCCACTCAGAGTCGGTGTTTCGGCCGGTGACGTCACCCTGGCCGACGACGGCGACGTCAGCGGCACGGCGGTGGTCGAGGCCTCGCGGCTGTGCGCCGCCGCCGGGGGCGGCCAGGTACTGGCGACCGAGACCGTGCGGGTACTGGCCGGCTCGCGCGGCGGCCATGCCTTCAGCCCGCTCGGACCGGTCGCGCTCAAGGGCCTGAGCGAACCGGTCATGGCGGTCGAGGTCGGATGGGCCCCGATCGCCGAGGGCGACCTGCTGGCCCCGGTACCGCTGCCACCGAGACTGGCTTCCGAATCTTCCTGGGAGTTCTGCGGGCGAACCGGCGAGATCGGCGCCCTGGGGCAGCTGTGGCAGGCGGTGGTCGACGGATCTCAGAAGGTGGCCCTCCTGGGTGGCGAGCCGGGAGCCGGCAAGACCCGCCTGGCCCGCGAGGTCGCCGTACGGGCGCAGGACGAGGGGGCCCTGGTGCTGTTCGGGCGGGTCGATGAGGACGCCGCGGTCGCCTACCAGCCGTTCGCCGAAGCGCTGCGCCACTACCTGTCGAACGTCGATGAGGAGACCCGCGCCGGGGTGCTGGGCCTGCGCGGCGGTGCGCTGGCCCGCCTCGCCCCCGAGCTCAGCGATGAGGCTCCGACCGGACCGTCCGACGCGCTCACCCTTTTCGACGCATTCGCCGACTGGCTCTCGGGCGAATCCCGCAGACGGCCGGTGTTGCTCATCCTCGACGACCTGCATTGGGCCGGCAGACCGACCCTCCAGGCCCTGCTCAACCTGGTGCGGAGCGAGCGGCTGGGCCGGGTACTGATCATCTGCACCTATCGCGACACCGAGCTAGGTCGCAAACACCCGCTCTCCGAGAACCTGGCCGACCTGCGGCGGGTCGAAGGGGTCGAACGGCTTCCGGTTCGCGGTCTCGACCATATCGGGGTAGAGCAGTTCGTCCGGTCCGCGCTCGACGGGTCGATGAACGGCTCCGGGCAGGAGCTGGTCGAGGTGCTCAGCGAACAGACTCAGGGGAATCCGTTCTTCATCAGCCAGGTCCTGAGCCACATCAGGGAGTCCGGCGCCGCCGAACAGGCCGGGAGCGGGATCGCGGTCATGACCGACGATCTGTTCGAAGTCCCGGAGGGCGTTCGCGACGTGGTGGGGCGGCGCGTCTCGCACCTTTCGGAGAAGGCCGGTGAGCTGCTCACCGTTGCCGCCGTGGCCGGCCTCGAGTTCGACACGGCCGTGGTAGCCGAGGTCGCCTGCCAGGACACATCGGACTCGCTGGACGGCTTTGACGAGGCGATCGCGGCCCGGCTCGTTTTCGAGACCGACACGCCGGGGCGGCTGCGGTTCGCGCATGCCCTGGTACGCCAGACCCTGGAAGAGGAGTTGTCGACCCTCCGGCGGATCCACCTGCACCGGGACCTCGGCCTGGCGATCGAACGCCGGTTCCCGGAATCCGCGACGACCGTGATCGAGCTGGCCCACCATTTCGCCGAGGCGGCGGCGGTCGGCCAGGGCAAGCGGGCGACGGCCTACGCCGAGCGGGCCGCCGGCCAGGCGCGCGAGCGGGGGGCCCCGGGCCAGGCGGCCGACTTCCTCCGGCGGGCGCTGGAGCTCTTACCGGCCGACGACGACCGGGACGGCCGCTGGCGCGACCGCCTCTACGCGCAGCTGGCCTCCTGCCTTTACACCCAGTACGACCTCGAACGGCTGGAGGTGGTGGCCAGGGACTGGATGGCCCTGGCGCTGGAGCACGACGACTACGGGATGCGTGTTTACGCGACGGTCTGGCTGGTCGTTTCCGGCACCTGGAAGAAGGCCCGGGAGAGCGAAGACCTGGAGCGGATCGCCGCGACCCTGCGGATCGACCCGGCCACGGTCCGGACCGAAGGTGCCCGCAGGCTGTCCTGGCGGGGAGGCTGGTGCGAAACCGACCAGGCCGGGTTGCGGGCCCTGCTGCTCGGGACGATCGCGTACAACTGGGACCTGGGCTACGGAATGGACGAGCTGGCCGGCGAGCTCCCGGCCGACGACCCGCTCTCGCTGACCCAAAAGGCGCGCGAACTGGCCGCAGCCAGCCGCGATCCCGACATCGCCGACGAAGTCGAGTGGAACCGGCTCAGCGCGATGATCGCCGACCCCGACGCCGCGGCACTGTCGCGTGAGGCCGAGCGGGTGATCGAACTCGGGTTCTCGGTCGGCGGAGGGGGACGGATCGAGCTCGTGCTCGCCAACGCCAGGCTGGGCCGGCTGGACGAGGTGCTGGCGATTGTCGACGGCCACATGGACATCGCTAGGGAGAAGGGCGACCGGGTGATCGAGATCGGCGTCTGGTGTGCCCGGACCAACGAGGCCCTGCTGCGGGGCAGGTTCGACGATGCGAAGGCGGCGATGGCAGAAGCTTCACGGATCGCCGCGGGCGAACCGTCGCTCGAGAGCCTGATGGCGATGGTCGCGGTCGGCCGGCAGATCGCGATGGGCCAATTCGACCAGGCCCGGCTGATAGCGGAAGACCTCGACCAAGCCGAGGCGTTCGACTACTCCTACATCGTCGGCGCGATCGCGACCGCGCAGGGCGATCTGGAGACGGCCCGGTCGGCGCTCGCCTACTGGGAGCGGTCCGGGCACCCGCTGGCGGCCAAGCTTGCCCTGCCGGCCCGGCTCTGGGGCCTGTCGGTCTGCGCGCACGCGGTCGGCGACGAGGACGCCGCCCGGCGCCTGTACGAACCGCTGACCGACTACGACGGGCAGCTGCTGCTGGTCACCATGGCCTTCTTCCCGGCCAGCGCCGCCTACGTGCTCGGCCTGCTGGCCGAAACGTTCGGCGAGCCCGAGCGGGCCGCCGCCCACTTCCGCGACGCGCTGGAGTTCGAGCAGCGGATCGGAGCGGTTCCGCTGGCCGACCAGACCCGCGACGCCCTGGCCCGCCTCGGCGCGAGCGCCTGAAGTTCCAGAGCACCAGAACTTCCAGGGAGAGATGTCGAAAAGGCGGCGAGGCTGCGCGCCAGGCATCGGGGCGACTGGATTTGAACCAGCGACCTTGTCGCCCCAAACGACACGCGCTACCAGGCTGCGCCACGCCCCGAGGCGACAAAGTCTATTGCCATCCGTGTCTGGCTAGGTCCATCCAGGCCTGGATCTGTGCTCGGACTGGGACGGTCCGAGTCCGCAGTGGGTGCAATCGGCGTGCTATTTGTTGGGCAATTGCACCCACTGCCGATTTCGGGCCTACTAGACCGGGTTTGGGCCTAGGAAACCGAGCCCGGACCTACGAAAGCGGGACCCGTGGGGGCCGGGATCCACGAGGACCGGGAGCCATGGGGGTCCGGATCTGGCGGGCGCCGGCCCTACAGGCCCTGGGATTCGCGCCAGGCGGTGAACGCTTCGCGGGTGGTGTACGCGGGGGTGTAGCCGAACTGCTCCTTCAGCCGGGTGTTGTCGAGCACCGGGCGGTAGCGGAGGAAGTCGGTCTGGGCGGGGCCGTGGGGAGTCAGGCCGAGCCGCTTTGCCACCGCCAGGCCGGCCTTGAGCAGGCCGACCGGGACGGTTTGTACCCGCTTGCCCATCTCGGCCGCGATCTCGTCGATGGTCATCGCGCCGTCTCCCGCGACATTGAAGATCCCGGTCTTCTCCCCCAGCACCGCCTGCAGGATCACCGCGACCACGTCCTGGTCCCAGACGAAGACGAACGGCGAGTCCGAGCCGCGTATCTTGAGCGGCCGTTTGGCCTTGAACAGGTCGGTGATCTGGTTGTCGACGGATTCGCCGAGGATGGTGCCGATGCGGAGTACCACCTGCTCCAGTTCCGGGTCGGACTCGCGGTAGCCGGCCAGCATCTCCTCGACCAGCCGCTTGTGCAGGCTGTACGGGAACGTCTCGGTGCAGCGCACCGGGTCGCCTTCGGTCAGCCAGGCCGGATTGTCGGCATGGTAGCCGTAGGCCGCCCCGCTGGACGAGACGACCACGCGACCGACCCCGTGCTTGACGCAGGCCTCGAACACGTTGCGCGAACCGTCGACGTCGACCGCGTACTCCTGCTCCACGGTGGTGGACTTGCCCGGGTTGACGATCGAGGCCAGATGGACCACGGTGTCGATCCGGTGTTCCCCGATCTGCCCGGCGACCGCGCCCGGCAAAGTGACGTCGGCGACCACATAGTCGACGCCGTCGACCCGCCGGTCGTCGCCGGGATGGCCGAGGTCGGCGCTGACCACCAGCTCGACCTTATCCCCGGCCTCGGCCAGCCCCCGGACCACCGAGTGACCCAGAAAACCGTTGCCTCCGGTCACAAGAACGCGCTTCATCTCGCCCCCCGATCTCCATCATGGGTCGTCATCACGTCATTGACTTCGGAAGCCATCAACTCTCCGCCTCGGCTACGGTCTCGCGGCCGCCGGGCCGTCTGGCCCACCAGCCGGCCAGGCCCAACCCCGCGATGATGTCCCAGATCCCCCACCAGCCGGCGACCAGGGCCATGCCGCCCAGCCCGTCGAAGAAGCTGAAGACGATGCCGAGGCCGATGCCGGTGTTGCGCACACCAACCTCGAAGGTCACCGCTTTTCGGTTCTCCCTTTCGAGCCGGAAAGCGCTGGATATGCCGTAGCCGAGGGAGAAGGCGACGGTGTCGAACAGGAAGACCGATACCGCAACGATGAGCATATGGTCCTTGAAGTTGCTGAAGTTGCTGCCGAACGCGATCAGCACAAAGGCGAGCAGCGCCAGCAGGCTGAAACGTTTGACCAGGGGCTGAGCTTTCGCTGCGAAGGCGGGATGGCGCTCGGCGATCGAGATTCCGAGTACGAAGGGCAGGCCGATGATCAGGACGACCTCGCCCAGGAGTTCGAGCGCGTCGAGGTTTACGGCTTCGAGGATCGCCGAAGCCTCGGGGTGAAGTCCGCCCCAGAAGGCGATGTTGACCGGCATGACGAAAATCGCGATCAGGTTCGAAATTGCGGTCATCGAGACCGAAAGGGCCACGTTGCCTCCGGCCCGGTAGTTGAGCACGTTGGAGATGTTGCCCGGCGGGCAGCTGGCGACCACGATCATGCCGAGCGCAATCGAGGCGCCTACCCCCAGGAGAATGGTGAGGCCGAACGTAACCGCCGGCAGGATTAGGAACTGGGCGCCGATACCGACCGCTATCGCTTTCGGCAACTTGAACACATGCCTGAAATCGGCGACCCTCGTGTCGAGGGCGATCCCGAACATGATGACCGCCAGTACGAGACCGAGGACGATCAGCGAAGAGTCAGTGAAGTTCAGGGCTACGTCATCGATGTTGCCTGCGGCGATGACGCTGCCGATTGGGGGCATCAGGCGGCGGCACCCTGGAGCAGGCTGATCTGCTCACTGATCGCGCTGCGGTAGGCGTCCTTGTTCACGTAGTACGGAAGGCGATCCATCTGGCGGTAGTTGTAGCCGCCGGAGAGGTCGGGCCGGGGGCCCTGGACCGTCTGCCAGAACCGCTCGGCCCGCTCGGGGGCGTCTTCGCCGGCCTTGATGAACTCGGCCACCAGCGCGGCCTGGTTGTAGCGGCCCTGCCAGCCCAGCCCGGTCGCCTCGACCATCCCCAGCACGAACAGGTTGCGGTGGCGCGGAGTGAAGATGTTCAGGAAAAGGCCCGGGCTGTTGCCCTCCCAGTTGAGGTGCCCCGGATCGATGAACGGATAGTGGAGCCTGTAACCGGTGGCCAGCATGATCAGGTCGTATTCGCCGCTCGTCCCGTCCCTGAACCGGGCCCCGCCGGCCTCGAACCGCTCGATGTCTTTGCGGATCACCAAGTCACCGTGCCCGGCGTGGTAGAGCACCAGGGTGTTCAGGACCGGGTGCGTCTCGTAGATCCTTCCCTCCGGCTCCGGAAAGCCGAGACGGGCCGGGTTGCCCGTGATCAGGCGGATCACCCTGCCGTCGATCCTGGTCTTCAGCCAGGCCGGCAAGGCCCTGCCTTCGTTCAGCGTGTCGGACGGCCGCCCGAGGATGTACTTGGGGAAGAACCAGTAACCGCTCCTCAGGCTCATCTCGACCGAATCGGCATAGTGCACGGCGTCGACGGCGATGTCACAGCCCGAGTTGCCCCCGCCGATGATCAGCACCCGCTTGCCGCGGAACAGCTCGGGGTTCCGGTAGGCACTCGTGTGCATCACCTCGCCCCCGAACTCGCCCTCGAACGACGGCACGTTCGGCTCGGACAGGATGCCGTTGGCGATGAGCAGCCCGCGAAAGCGCCCGGTCTCCTCCCCACCCTCTCGGTCCCGGCTGGTGACCAGCCACCCGTCGCCGTCGGGCTCGGCCCCGACCACGGTGGTGCCGAAGCGGTAGTGCTTGCGCAGGTCGAAGGTGTCGGCGTAGTCGTTGAAGTAGGTCAGCATGTCGTAGTGGCTGGGGTAGTCTGCGGTCCCTTCAGCCATCGGGAACTCGTCGTACGCGGTGGTGGTGCGCGAGGAGATCAGGTGTGCCGACTCGTACATCGTGCTGGTCGGGCTGTCGATGTCCCAGAGTCCGCCGACCCCGGTGTGGGTCTCGAAGCCGACGAACTCGATCCCGTTCCTGGCCAGGTTCCGCGCACCGGCCAATCCCGCCGGACCGGCGCCGATCAGCGCGTAGGGCGGCGGGGCCCCGTTCGGTTCCCCGGACTGCGTGGCCATGAACGCATGCTAGCTGCCCCGGGGCGGCGATCCGGACCGGCCCGTGGCGGAGATCTGCCGGGCAAATCGCTACGGTTGGGCGATGGCCGACGTCCAGCCGTTTCCGGCGCTCCACTACAACCTCGCAACGGTCGGGTCGCTGGCTCCGGTCACCGCTCCTCCATACGACGTAATCGATCCCGCACAGCGGGCCGATCTGCTCCAGCGCTCTCCGTTCAACGTGGTCGAGATCGATCTTCCGGAGGCTGCCGGTGAGGATTCCGACCCCTATATGCATGCCGGCGAGACGATCGAGGAGTGGACCCTTTCCGGCGTGCTGACCCAGGACCGGGCGCCGACCGTCTGGGGACTGACCCAGGACTACACGGCGCCGGACGGGTCCCGGCACACCCGCAACGGGATCCTCGCCCGGGTCCGGGTCACCGACTACGGCCCCGGCCGGATCCGCCCCCACGAGCGCACGCAGCCCGGTCCCAAGCAGGACCGGCTCGACCTGACCAGGGCGACCCGCTACAACCTCTCCCCGATCTTCTCGCTGACCGGCCGCGACGCCTGGTCCCACGTGGCCGGCTCGACCGAGAGCGAGCCCTGGGCCGAAGTGACCGACGACGAGCAGACGACCCACCGGCTCTGGCCGATCGACGACCCGGCAGTCCACGCCGCCGTCGCCGGCGAACTCGCCGAAGCCGAGCTGCTCATCGCCGACGGCCACCACCGCTACGAGACCGCCCTGGCCTACATGGCCGAGATCCCCGGTGAGGGCGCCCACTGCTTCACCCTGATGGCGCTGACCGGGCTCGACGACCCGGGCCTCACGGTCTTCCCGACCCACCGTTTGCTGTCCGGGATGGCCGACAGCCCCGACCTGCGCGACCACCTGGACCGCGGCGTCCGCGAGGCGTTCGAGGTCACCGAGACCGACCGCGACGGAATCGACCCCGGCACCGAGCAGGGCATCGGCTGCTTCGGTTTCGCCGACGGCGGCACCGGTCGCTGCTACCGGCTCCGGCTCAAAGACCCGGAGCGGCTCGACCGGCTGATGTCGGGACGTTCCGAGGCCTACCGGACCCTCGACGCGGCGATCCTCGAAAAGGTGGTGCTGGACGAGGTGCTGGGCATGACCGAGCGGGACGTCGAGGCCAAGCGCGGTATCGGCTACGCCAAGACGATCGACGACGCGCTGGCGAAGCTCGACGACGGCAGCGCCCAGGCGGCGTTCATCCTCCGGGCCACCCCGATCGAGCAGGTCAGGGCGGTGGCCGCCGCCGGAGAGACGATGCCGCCCAAGTCCACCTACTTCTTCCCCAAGCTACTTTCCGGCATGGCGTTCAACCCGTTGAGCTGACCGCCGCGATGGTCGCCGCCGGCCGCGGCACCGCGGGCGGTCGGCCGCCGGGGCTCGGCTAGGATCGCCCCATGGTCAAGATCTATACGAAGAAAGGTGACGACGGCACGACCGGCCTCTGGTACGGGGGCCGGGTCGAGAAGTCGGGGCTGAGAACCGACGCGTACGGAACCCTCGACGAAGCCTGCTCCCAGCTCGGCGTCGCCCGCGCACTCTGCGGGCCGGGCCAGACCGATCTCGCTGCGGACATCCTCGCCCTGCAGAACGAGCTTTTCGTCGCCGGGGCCGAATTGGCCACCGCGCCCGAGGCCTCCGACCGGCTCGAAGACGGGGTCAGCCGGATCACCGCCGATATGACCGACGCCCTCGACGGCGAGATCGATCGCTACATGGACCGGATCGAACTGCCGCCGAAGTTCGTGATCCCCGGCGGTAGCGGACTTTCGGCCCAGCTCGACGTCGCCCGCAGCACGATCCGGCGGGCCGAGCGCAAAGTGGTCCGGATCGGTGCGGCCGGCGAACTCGCGTCGGATGAGATCCTGCGGTTCCTGAACCGGGCCTCCGACCTCTGCTTCGCCTTCGCCCGGTTCGCCGACGTCGAACGGCCGGAACTGTTCGAAGGCCGGAGGAAGAGCCGATGAGCCGGGTCAGGATGACCGGCCGGACCGGCCACGCGGTCGAGATCGAGACCCCCGGTGGCCACACCGTGGTCTTCGACGAGCCCGAACAACGCGGGGGGACCGATACCGGGCCCACCCCTACCGGCATGCTGGCCGCCGCGCTTGCCGCCTGCACGGTCGACACGCTCAAGTTCTATGCGGACCGCAAGGGGTGGGACCTCGAAGGGATCCAGATAGCGGTGGAGACGACCTACGACGGCTACCGTCCGTCGGTCTACCGGATCGAGCTCGACCTGCCCGATCACCTCGATTCCGACCAGGTCGAGCGGCTGACCGTGATCGCCGGAAAGTGCCCGGTCCACCGGGCCCTGACCGAACCGGTCGAGATCGAGATCGCCTGAACATGGACCTCGGTCTCAAAGGCCGGGTCTGCGCGGTCACCGGTGCCAGCGGCGGCATCGGCCTCGAAGTGACCCGGCAGCTCTGTGACGAGGGCGCCCGGGTACTGATGATCTCGCGCGATCCGGAACAGCTCGCCGCGATGGCCGAGGTGGTACGGGCCGAGGGCGGCACGGTCGAGGTCGTGGTGCTCGACGTGACCGACGATTTCGCGGGCGACCAGGTGGTCGCGGCGGCCAAGCAGGGGTTCGGCCAGCTCGACGTGCTGATCAACAACGCCGGGGCGGCCCGGTGGCGCGACCTCGAGGATGCGAGCGAGGCGGACTACCGCTTCCAGTTCGAGCTCAGCGTCATGGCCCCGCTCAACCTGATGCGCGCGGCGATCCCGGACATGGCCCGGCGCGGCTGGGGCCGCGTGGTCAACGTCTCCTCGACCGCCGGCAAGCGGCCCTCGTCGCAAATGCCCGACTACTCGGTCGGCAAGGCGGCCCAGCTCGCGCTGAGCAGGCAGTTCGCCGACCGCTACGCCGGCGACGGAGTGCTGGTCAACGCGGTCTGCCCCGGCCCTACCGCATCCGACCTCTGGATGGCACCGGGCGGCCTGCTCGACCAGTCCCGCGACGAAGCGGGGGGCGAGTCCCGCGACGAGGCCCTGGCCGCGGTCGGGTCCAAGCGCCCGATCGGGAGGCTGGCTTCGCCCGAGGAGATCGCCTCTGCGATCGTCTTCCTCAGCTCCGAGCGGGCCTCCTACGTGTCCGGCGCCGCATGGGGCGTGGACGGCGGCACCGTGCCGGTGATCATCTGAGCGTGGATTTCGGTTCGATCGATCTGGCCGGATCGCTGCTCAGCCACGAGGATGCGGCTGGCCTCAGGGCGTTCGGCAGTCGCGAGGCCGCGGTGCTGGTGGCGGTCCAGGGCTGGCCCGGTGATCCCAAACTGGTCTTCACCGAGCGGCGCGCCGACCTCAACAAACATGCCGGCGAGATCTCGTTCCCCGGCGGGATCGGCGAGGCGGGAGACCGGGACCTCGAGCAGACCGCCCTGCGCGAGTCGCACGAGGAGATCCACCTGCACCCCGACCGGGTCGAGGTGATCGGGGCGCTGGCCCCGGTCGGCACGTTCGTCACCTCGTTCCGGATCCAGCCGTTCGTCGGGCTGGTCAGCGGCGACCAGCCGCTGATCGCCAGCCCGGGCGAGGTCGCGGCGATCCTCCACTTCGGGATCGACGACCTGCTCCGGTCCTACGCGATGCGGCGGCTGGTCCGGCGCGGCGTACCGATCCGGACCCCGACTTTCGAGATGGACCGCCACCTGATCTGGG
>JAGQUV010000044.1 GCA_020438295.1 Solirubrobacterales bacterium | reverse complement strand
CCCCGACCCATGCCGCTGAGGCCGCGGTCCCGCTGGACTGCAGCCTGGCCCGGACCACCCTGCGGGAGGCAGCCGCCGGGATCAGCGGGTTCGGCCGGGCAGCGATCAGGGACCGGGCCGCTCCGCTGGCCGTACTGGCCAGCGGGCCGAGTCGCGCCGTCCGGGTGCAGCGGACCGCGCTCAACCAGAGAACCAGGGAGATCCGCGCCTCGTCGGAGCGTGGCCTGCTGGACAGGTACCGGCGAAACACCGGGGCGCTCGGCAGGAGCCTGATCCCGGCTGCCGGCCGTCTGGCCCGCTCGGTCGACGCCGACCTGGCCAGGGTCGCCGCCACTCCAGCGGCGCTCCGGGGCCTGGTCGGGAGGGTCGTCGCGTCCGGCCGCAGCGGAAACGAGTCCCGGTCACTGGCCCTGCGGGCGCATGATCCACAGCGGACGCTCGAGCGCGGTTACGCCCGGGTCGAAGACCGGGCGGGCGATCCGGTGACCTCGGCCGCCGCTGCCAGGAGGGCTCGGATGATCGACGTCCGCTTCGCCGACGGACCGGTCCCGGCCGAGGTGCTGGACAATGGCGACGCCGCAGATTTCGAACAGATTCGACTGGACGGGGTGGAAGATGGCTGAGCGGGACGGACGCACATACGAGACGGCGGTCGAGCGACTCGACCAGATCATCAAACGGCTCGACTCGGGTGAAGCCGAACTGAGGGAGACGCTCGAACTGTGCGGCGAGGCGAAGGAACTGGTCGAGTACTGCGCGGCGGAGCTGAAGGCGGTAGACGAGGGCCTGAAGGAACTCCGGCTGGACGACCTGGCCGAGTCGCTGGCCGGTGCGTCGCCGGACGATCCCGAGCGGGCCGACCGGGACTGAATCACGGCACGGCAGTGGCTTCCGCCTCGATCGTCCCGCCCCTGGTGGCCGCGGTCCCGCCTTCCTCCCGGGTCAGCCGGTGGGCGAAGTAGACCGGGATGATCGACAACAGAATCACGATGACCGCGACCACGTTCACGACCGGTAGTGCATTCGGCCGGAACAGATTCGCGAATATCCAGATCGGCAGCGTTTCCTGCGCCGCACCGATGGTGAAGGTGGTGACGATGATTTCGTCGAACGAGAGCGCGAACGCGAGCAGCGCGCCGGCCACGAGCGCGGTCTGAAGGTTGGGCAGGGTGACGTAGGCGAAGGTCTGCCAGGGGTCGGCCCCCAGGTCGGCCGAGGCCTCCTCGAGCGAGCCGGCCAGTCTCCTCATCCGCGCGATCACGTTGTTGTAGACCACCACGATGCAGAAGGTGGCATGGCCGACGACCACGGTGAACAGGCTGAGGTCGATGCCGAGGACCTGGGTGAACGTGTCACTCAGCGCTACGCCGGTGACGATTCCCGGCAGGGCGATCGGCAACAGCACCAGGAACGAGATCGTCTCGCGGCCGAAGAACCGGTGGCGGGCCACCGCCAGGGAGGCCAGCGTGCCGAGGATTATCGCGATCGAGGTTGCGACGCACGCCACCTTGATCGACGTGAAGAACGCGTCGCGGGCACCGGAGTCCTCGATCGCCCTGGGGAACCAGTCGAAGGTCAGGCCGGGCGGTGGCCATTCGAGGATGTTGCTCGAGTTGAACGCATAGAGGACCAGTATCCCCAGCGGGATGTAGATGAATGCCAGACCGGCCGCCACTGCCAGCCGGAGCAAGATCGTCGATCGTCGCGAGAGTCTCATGGTCCGTCCTATATGTGCTCGAACGCGCCCAGGCGGCGGGCCACGAGCAGGTAGCCGATCATCACCAGGATCGGCACCACGGCGAAGGCCGAGGCGAGTGGCAGGTCGTTGGTGATGTTGTTGAAGACGACGTTCCCGATGAACTGGTTGTTGGAGACCAGGCGCGGGGTGATGTAATCGCCCATGGTCAGCGAGAAGGTGAAGATCGATCCGGCGACGATCGCCGGGAACACGAGCGGCATGATTACCCGGCGGAAGGTGTGGCCGGGCCGGGCGCCGAGGTCCTCCGAAGCGCTGATCAATGAGTTGGGTATCCGCTCCAGGCCCGCGTAGATCGGCAGGATCATGTACGGCAGCCAGAGGTAGCTCATCACCAGCCAGACGGCGACGTTGCCGAAGCCGGGGCCGTGGAGACCGAGCGGATCGAGCAACCAGTTGAGCGGGCCGTTCTCTGACAGGATCGTCCGCCACGAGTAGACCTTGACCAGATAGCTCGACCAGAGCGGCAACAGGACCGCGACGACGAGCAGCGCCTTGCCGCGCCGGCTGGCCACCTTTGCCATGTAGAACGCGATCGGAAGGGCCAGCAGGACGTCGGTCACGGTGACCAGGCCGGCGATCACGATCGTCCTCAGCGCGATCGTCCGGTATACCGGTTCGTCGATCAGCGTCTGGAAGTTGGTCAGGCTGAGGTTGCGGACCACCTCGCCGCTCAGCGGGTCGACTTCCCAGAAAGACGCGATCAGCAGTACTGCGAGCGACCCCAGATAGCCGATGACCAGCCAGCCGACCGGACCGGCCAGAAGGGTGCCGACCTGCAACCGGGGCCGGCCATTGAAGAGGTCGGCGAGCCTTCGGCCCGCCGACCTCTTCGAGGTTGAGCCGCCTGCTTCAGCGGCTTCCACTCACTGCCCCTCTGTGAGGGCCGGCACCCGGGTCATCCCTTGACAGTCGTCCAGGCCTGGACCCAGTCGTTGTAGTCCTTGCAGTCGCTGTTGCCATCGCCACAGTCGGCCACAGGGGTTTTCCAGTAGTAGACCCGCTTCCAGAACTCCTCGTCGGCTGCGTGGTACTTGTCGCAGAAATCTGCGTCTGTCGTGAAATCGCAGGCCTTGCTCTGGGCCGGGGCCTCGCCGAAGTACTCGGCCACCTGGGCGTTGGCCTTCGGGGAAACGATCCAGTCCATCCACTTGTACATGCAGTTGGGATGCTCGGCCACGTTGCTGATCATCCAGGTGTCCGACCAGCCCGTCGCACCCTCCTTCGGCAGGAAACCCTGGCTCGCCGGACTGGCCGACATCGGCTGGTTGTCTCCGGTCAGCGCGAAGTACTGGTACTGCCAGGTCGTTCCGACGGTGGAGTTCTCATTGGTGAACGAAGCGATCTGCTTGGCCGCATCCGACCAGTACTCGCCGACGTTCTGGCGCTGCTGCTTGAGCAGGTCCACGGCGGCGTTGAACTGCTCGTCGTTCAACTCGTACGGGTCCTCGATTCCGAGATCCGGCTGATGGAACTTGAGGTACATGCCCGCGTCGGCGATGTAGATCGGATCGTCGTAGGCGCTGATCTTGCCCTTGTAGGCCGCAGCCTTCTCGGGATCGAGCATCACGTCCCAGGAATCCGGGGCGGGCGTGACGTCGTTCTTGTTCCACATCAG
This sequence comes from Solirubrobacterales bacterium, assembly GCA_020438295.1. Taxonomy (GTDB): domain Bacteria; phylum Actinomycetota; class Thermoleophilia; order Solirubrobacterales; family 70-9; genus 67-14. Next base: position 12,790 of record JAGQUV010000044.1, on the reverse strand, counting down.
CAGGTTCGCGCCACGACCGTGCGGAATGCCGTAGGGCTTGTCGTCGAACGTGTTGTACGGCTGGTCTTTCAGGTCGTCGAACACGGTCTCGTAGTTGGGGATCAGGTCGACGTTCACCGGGGCCACGTCGCCACCTTCGAACAGGCGGGCCGTGGCGTTGCCTGAAGCAGAGACGCCGTCGTACTGACCGGACCGCATCAACTGCACCATCTCGTCCGAGGTGCCGGCGACCTTGGCGTTCACCTTGCACCCGGTCTGCTGCTCGAACGGCTTGGTCCACTGCGGCTCGACGTATCCGGCCCAGGCGATCAGGTTGAGCTGGCCTTCGCCGGCACCCACCTCGGTCAACTCGTCCGAACTCGAGCTGTCGCTGCTCGATCCACAGCCGGCCATCACCAGCATGAAGACCGCCAACCCGGCGATCAACAGCCAGGCCATTCCGGCCGGCGCACTTCGTTCGACTCTCATCACTCGCTCTCCTCTTCCGTTAATTTTTTCCCGGAGACGGCGACCGCGTGTTCGGGACGCCATCCCACGAGTACTTCCTCTCCGCGTTCGGACTCCGGATCACCCGGAGCCCCCTCCACGTTCTGCGTGACCATCTGGAGATGACCGCCACGCTCAAGCTCAACCCGGTAGCGGGTGACCATGCCCGCATACGCGATGTCCGAAACGGTGCCCGACTCGGTCAGGAGATCACCCGGCGGAGCGCCCGGCTCGAGGCGCCGGACCTTCTCCGGCCGGATCGTGAACCGCCGCCCGTCACGCTCGAGCAGGTTGGAGACTCCGACGAAGCCGGCGACGAACGCGGTCGCCGGCCGCTCGTACAGCTCCACCGGGGTGCTGACCTGCTCGATCCGGCCCTGGTTGAATACCGCGATCCGGTCGCTCATGGTCAGCGCTTCGTCCTGGTCGTGGGTGACGTAGACGAAGGTGATCCCGACGTCGCGCTGGATCGCCTTGAGTTCCACCTGCATCTGCTCACGCAGTTTCAGGTCGAGCGCACCGAGCGGCTCGTCGAGCAGGAGCACCTCGGGCTGGTTGACGATCGCTCGCGCCAGGGCCACGCGCTGGCGCTGGCCTCCCGACAGCTCCGCCGGCTTGCGGTCTCCGTATTCGGCCAGGCGGACCATCTTCAGCGCTTCATCCCGGCGCCGGGCCCGTTCCCGCTTCCCGACCCGGGCGACCCGCATGCCGTAGGCGACGTTCTCTCCCACGCTCATGTGGGGAAAGAGCGCGTAGTCCTGGAAGACGGTATTGACCGCGCGGTCGTACGGCGGGGTCCTGCCGACGTCGGCGCCCGCCAACTCGATCGAGCCCGAGGTCGGATCCTCGAACCCGGCGATCATCCGCAACGTGGTCGTCTTGCCCGAGCCCGACGGTCCGAGCATCGTGAAGAATTCGCCCCGCTCGACCTCCAGGTCGATGTCGGCCACCGCGACCACGTCACCGTACACCTTGGTCAATCCGGTCAATCGGATGTCGGGCGTATCGGAGGCCACCGAGCGAGGCTATCCCCATTCATATGCCAAGCGCAAGGGGTTGCCGCCCGGGCCCTACCGGTGACGGTGGAGCCTCAGGCGGCCCGGGCGCGCTGGGTGGCGAGCATGCCGCAGGCCCAGCAATCGCCGCACGGCTGGACGGCGGCGTCGTCCCCACCGAAGAACCGCGCGTTCTGGATGCCGTCGACAAGGTCGAGGATCCGCTCTGCGGCGCTCGCGAGTTCCCCCGCCTCGAGCAGCTCGAGCTGCGGTTCGTCGGGGCGCTCGAGAAATACATAGGCCGATCTGACCACGTCCGATTCGAGTGCCCGTCCTACCGCGACTGCGTAGACGTCCCGTTGGAGCCGGTATGGATCGCTCGCCGCCTCGATCGTTTGTCCGTCCAGCCGATTCGTCTTGTAGTCGATGAACAGCGGGGGCTCCGGGCCGGTGGCGAGCAGGTCCGCCTTGCCCTCGATCATCGCCCCTCCAACTTGCACCAGGAGTGGGATCTCGGGCCTGGTCTGCAGGCGGGAGACTTCTCGTCCGAGGTCGGACTCGAGGAACCCGGTCAGCATGTCCCGGGCATCGTCAACCCCCCGATCCCGGAGTTCGGCGGCATCGTTTGCCCGCAGCGAGCGTCTGATCTGCTCGGTTCCGGGGACGACCCAGTCGCTGCGGGCGGCCTGCTCGAGCAACTCGTGGACCGCATTGCCGAACGCGGTTCCGTCGCTTCGAGGCTTCCGGCGGCGGCCTTCGGGAGCCGAGGAGGTTCGCTGGGGGTCTTCCCCTCTGATGATCGCGACGTCCAGCCCGGTCGGCTCGTCCCCTTCGGGCGGCCGGCCGCCGGGGTCGCCGAAACGGAGAACGCGTCTGGCGTAGAACTGTGCGGGACAGCGTTCGTATTCGACCAGGGCCGAAAAGGAAAGGGGAACCGCCTGACCGGCCGGTCGTCCGGGGCGGCCGAGCGGTGGCGGTCCCGCACCCGTGGCGGTTTCGTCGCCGTCGCGCTCGCCGGTCTGTCGCAACTGCGAGAGACGGTCTTGCCCGGCGATGTTCCGATCTACCCCGATCTCGCTCCCGGTCGGCTTTGGATCAATACTCGGCAGGGCAGCGGGGGCAGGTACGGGGATCGAGGGCGGCTGGTCGGTACCGATGGCGTACGCGCTCTGGAGCAGGCCGGCCATTCCGGTGGAATCGGTCGGAAAGCCGTCTTTGCCGAGATCGCGTCCGAGGTTGATCGATCCACTGAGGAAGAGCCGGCATTTCGCCCGGGTCATGGCTACGTGGAGGATTCGCAGCTCCTCATCCAGCGTGTCCAGGCGTCCCATCCGGTCGAGATCGATCCAGTCGAACAGATCTGCGCTGTCACCGTTCTCGAGCGGCAGGCGAATGCCCAGTCGGAGCCCGCTGCCGGAATCATCGGCGACCATCCCGATCCGGAAGACCGGATCGGAGTCGTGGACGACCCCCCTGCCCAGGTCGGCTACCCCTACCACCTCGAACTGCAGTCCCTTTGCCTTGTGGATCGTCATCAGTCGTACGACGTCGCTCTCCTCTTCCTCTGTGGCTACCGCCGCCTCGGAGTCGAGCCGCGCACTCAGTTCGACTTCTTCCAGAAACCCTCGGAGGTCCCGTCCTGCGGCGCTTTCGTACTCGGCCGCCATCGCAACGATCCGGTGCAGATTCGCCATTCCCTCGGCGCTCGGTTCGCGAAGCAGGCTGATCAGGTCGTAGCCGGTCTCTGAAATCGCTCTCTCCACGGTCTCACCGAGCGGGGTGATCGCCGACTGCGCGCGCAGGCCGTCGACCGTCCCGACGAATCGTGCTGCCCGCTCCAGGTCGGCAGGATCGAAATCCGCGAGGTCACCGGCCTGATCGCCCGGCTCGATTTGCCCACCATCGCCGTCTGCGATCGCGGCGATTCGGCTCAACGCCGGCCAGAGAGGCTCGTACCTGGCACTGATCTGGCGCAGCCGGAGCAGGGCATCGCTGGAGAGCCCGCAGGCCGGACCAGCCAGGGCCGCAATAAGCGAGGCGTCGTCGCGTGGGTTGGCTATCGCCGCAAGCAGGCCCCTCAGGTCGGTCCCTTCGCGACTCTCCCAGAAGCCGGTCCCACCGACGATGTAGGGCTCGATGCCGACCTGCCGGAGGGCTTCGGCCCAGACCGCAAGCTTGGACCTGGTCCTGAACAGGATGGCCGTGTTCGCGGGAGTGATCCTCGAATCACCTCGTTCCCGCGCGTCATCGAACTCGGCTTTCAGCCGCTGGGCCATCCCGAGGGCCTCTGCCTCCGGGTTTCCGGCGCCTTTCCTGAAGTCGGGATGCTCAGGTTCGACCCCGGGCCAGATCGGTCCGAGGTCCTTTTCGGCCCAGCCCGACTCCGAGGTGAATTCGAGGACTACGCCCGACCCCGACCCCGACTCCGGCTCGCGGCCGACCCTCAGCGGCTCGAGGCTGTGTCCGGTCTCGACGCCACGCATTGATCCGACCTCCCGGTCCAGTGACCTACCGATTTCGTTGACGGCTCCGATCACTTCGGCCTGAGAGCGGAAGTTGGCCGTCAGCGGGAGCGTTCTCACCGCTCCCGACTCGCTACGGCGACGGGAACGAAAAAGGGTCACGTCGGCGTGGCGGAAACCGTAGATCGCCTGCATCTCGTCGCCGACGGTGAACAGCCTCGTCTGTTCGTCCCGGAAGCATTCGATCAAATCCAGTTGGAGCTGATTCGTGTCCTGGAATTCGTCGACCATGATTTCGTCGAAACGTCCGCGGAATATCGACCGGACCCGGCCTTCGGATTCGAGCAGCTCGAGGGTCCTGAGTTGCAGATCCTCGTAGTCGAGGAGGTTTTCTGTCCGTTTGAGTTCAGTGAAGCTGTTGCCGTACAGCTTGAGCAGTTGCCCGAAGTCGTCGAGTGCCCGGTCTCCGAACTCGGCCGAGGCGAGGGCGGAGGCGACCCTGTCCATCCCGGCGCGCACTTCCGGGATCAACTTCGATTGCGAGGTCAAGCGGGCCCGCTGGAAATCCGCAAACGTGATTTCACCCGGGTCCCTGCTCCGGAGGAAGCCGAGAAGGTCGGCGACCTGCTGCTTCAGTCCCTCGTTCAGCCTTGCCGGCGGGTCCTTCTGGACCGCCGCGGCATCGTCGATCAGGTCCCGGATGGCTACCGCGGGGTCGAGCCGGACCGGGGCCGGCAGGACCGGGCTCAGATCGCCGAGGGACCGGAGCTGGTCGTACGCGGCGGTGAAAGAGCTCTTCAGGTTCGGCTGGGAGAACCGGGCGGCGAGCCGTTCCCGGTCCGGGTCGGCAATGAACTCGCGGAGTGCCTGTTCCCAGGCGAGGCCCTTTATCCGTTCCGCTCTCAGGTCGTCGAGAATGTCGAAGGTTGGATCCAGGTCGGCCTGGATCGGATGGGAGCGCAGGATGCTGGCGCAGATCGCGTGGAAGGTACCGACCCAGGCCTCGCTCATTGACGTCCGGTGGATGCCGCTGCCGTCGCTGTCCGGATCGGCGCCGGTTTCCAGCAGGCTTCTGACCTTGCCCCGGAGATCGTGCGCCGCTTTGTCGGTGAAGGTGAAGACCAGGATCCGCCCGGCCGGAGTTCCGTCGTTCAGGAGCCGCAGGTACCGGCCCATGGTGGTGCTGGTCTTGCCGGAGCCGGCCGCGGCTTCGACCAGGATGTCGCGGTCGTCGCATCGGATAGCCGCGAGTTGCTCGTCGGTGTATTCCGTGTCCGCTCCACTCCCAGTGGCCACAGGGTCCCGCTCACCCATTTCCGGCCCCTCGTTCGGTCGCCCCGCCTGCCGGAATGCCCCCGGTACCCGGGCCCGGATCGTTCGCCGGAGGGATGAGTGCCGGATCGGGCACCGCCGCCCCGGTCAGGTGACGGAGGCACTCGTCGTGGCCATGATCGATCTCCCCGGCCAAGATCTTTGCGACGGCCTCATCTGCGCGTTGAACCGCCTTGTCGATCTGTTCGCCGATGCAGTCCACCCGGTCGTTCTCCTGACCATCCAGATCGGTCAGCGAATTGGCTGCGCCGGCCCCCACGATCCCCCGGGCTTCACCTCCAGCTCGGGTGACCGGCATGTACAGGCCGGCCACCGGATCGAGGTCGAAATGTTCCCTCATGACGTACATGTAGAGCTGCAGCTGGAGCTTCTGCTGCTTGTCGATGTCTTGCCGCTTCAGAACCGAAGCGGCGCCCGTCTTGTAGTCGAGCGCGATCGCCTGAGGGACGGGCCCGGACGTATCTTCGCGGACGTCTATCCGGTCGATCGAGCCGCGCAGTGACCACTCTCCGATATCGACCGGCGGCTCGTCGCCCATTCCGAACTTCAGCTCGAACTCCCGGGGCAGGAAGAGTTTCTGCTCCCGGTCCGCCTCGTTGCGGATGAACGTCTCGATCTGGTTGCGCAGCTCGCGCCGCGCTATCCGGTCGGATGCGGAGTCGGAGCCCAGCCCGATGTTCGGTTGGGCGGCGATCCTGGCTATCGCCGGCTCCAGTTCGGCGATCCACTCGTCGACGTCCGCCGGTTCCGGGAGCGTCCCCGACCTGCCCTCGTAGAGGTCGGCGAGGACGGCGTGCACCAGGGCACCGCGGGCAAACGCTTCCGGATCAGGTCCGAACGATTCGGGTGCCATCGCCTTTTCGAAGAACCACTCGTACGGACAACGGATGAACGCTTCGAGTGCGGTCGGGCTGAACGTGGTGGACTCGCGTAGCGTGCTCAGCACCGCGTCATTGGTCAATCGGGCGATCGAGCGGGTGGATTCCTCGACCGACCGTGCCCTTGCCAGTCTGGTCTGGACCGATTCGACAATCCGATCCGGTAGTCCGGCCAGGTCGGGACCGGTATGGCTCGCGGCGTCAGCCGCGGCCGCGAGCGAGCGCCCCAGTTCGACCACGCTCGGAGCTTCCGAGGGCGCGTAGGTGATGTGGGAGGCCGACCTGCCGAACCTGCGGAGCGATCCTTCCGGGAACATACTCTCGACCGCGTCGATCAGCGGTGAGGGCTGCTCCGCCTTGCCCTGATCGTCGGCGACCCTGCATGAGAGGAAGAGGCTCCTGGTCGGGACGGCCAGGCAGGAAGCGAACAGATAGAGCTCATGCAGGTCCGGATCCCTGGGATCGGGAAGTCCGATCTTCTGGCGCACATCCTTTTCGAGGAATGGCCCTGACCGGTCGCCGGCCTCCAGCCCGCGTTCCTGCAGTGAAGCCACGAATAGATGCTCGTATCGCTTGGCCCTGAGGCTGTACGGGCTGGCGATCCGGATAGTTCCGGACGACGGCGTCGACCAGATCGTGACGGCTCCCGAATCGATCAGTTCCGCGATGTCGGGAAGGCGGGTCGGTTCGGGCCGCGATTCACCCAGGTCCGCGCAGGCCCGGCCGATTTCCGACGCCATCCTCACTTCGGTGACGGTTTGTTCGCTCGGCGGAATGCCTGGATCGCGGCCAAGCAGGTCGAGCGCCATCTCCGAGGCAACTTCGCCTATCGCCTGGACTACGGAACCGGGCCCCGGTTCGTTTCGGCCAGGGCCCTGGCCAGTCGCCTGCTCTTCGCGCAGCCGCTCCCAGCCCGTGGGCAGGCGTTCTTCCAGTTCGTGGAGGATGGCCGCTGCGGCTGCGGCCGTCTCGACGCCCTGGTTGAGGACTTTGAACTCCAGGCGATCTACCTGTTCCGGTGCGAAGCCGGTCGGTCCCCTCAGGTAGCGGATAAACGCCTCCGCGCTCCCCGATGGCGATGCCGCTTCGATCAAGGTCAGGACCGACCTGCCGACGACCGTGTCGGCCGCGCGGGTCTCACATTCGAGTGAGGCCGGGATCGAATACTCGGTCAGGACGTCGCGAAAGACCCCCCCGTTCTCACCCGGGCCAGCGATCGCTACAGCGATCTGATCGGGGTCGGTGCCTTGATCGAGAAGCCTGGCGACGCTGGCGGCTATCGCCTTTGCTTCACCCCGGCGGCCCGTGGAACGCATGATTGAGACTGACCCATCCGACGGGAGCGAGCCCGGCACGGTCTGTCGCATGAATTCGCGTTGGAGCGACATCAGGGTGGGATGGTGTCCGGTTCCCGGCTCGCCATCGGTCGCTTCGCCACCGGTCGGGCCGACGGCGTCGTCGAGCGACATGTCGCGGTCAATCCGTCCACCTATGCTCTCTAGTTCGGCCAGCAGCGGGGCGATGGCGTCGAAGACCCGGTTCTCGGACTCGTGGGTGATCGCGATCGTCACGTCGGTCTCCGCCGCAAGCCTCGTGACGACTTCGAGCTGCTGTCTCGTCAGATCGTCGAAACCGGCCACGTAGATTGGCGTTCCGCTCCACGAAGACATGCTCGTTTTCGCTGCGGCTAGCGCTTCGGCGGGCTGATCGGTCCATCCGGAACGCTCGAGGTCCTCCGCGTACCCCCTGTAGACCGCCGATACTTTCGAGAGGTATTCGCTCCCGAAGTTCGCGAGTTCGTGGTCGAGTGTCTCGGGGTCGATCAGAGCCTGCCTGAACTCGTCGACCTGCTCGAGCATCGCGCCGACCAGTCCGGGCTGCCGTCTCACCCGCTCGGACATCTCGGGCCAGTTCTCGGAGAAAGAACGCCTGATCACCTGCTGCCGCCTGACTTCGCTCGCGGTCCCGGTGGTGCCGGCCGGGCGGCCTTCGCCGGTCCCTGTCCCGGGATCCCGGGGCGATCCGTCCAGGATCGCCGACACGAGATCGCTGAAGTGCATTATCCGCCCGCCCAGATGAGCTCCGACCGCCCTGACGAGGCGCTCCTCCCAGACGCGTATGTCGCTGACGCTGGGAACGACCAGGACCGGATCCCGCGGCAGCGCCTCCAGGTAGCGCTGCTGGATCAGGTCGGTTCGGCCCGAGTTCGGCGGTCCCTTGATCACGGTCAGCGGCATGGCGTAACCCTAGGGTCCGGGGCGGCGGCCCGGATCTGACTGAACTCCTCTGTTCATCCGCAAGTTGCGGGTCTCCGGAGGCCGTTTTTTCGTCCTGCGGCGTCACTATCTTCACGGGTGACCCGGTTCCCCATCACCAAGGCGGTCCAGCCCATGTCACTCTGCTTCGTCGATCCCGCTGATGCGATTCACGTCATCTCCGATTCGGTCGGTCGCGAAGCCCGCCGTCAGCTGCTGGGAGAGGCGCTCCGTGCATGGGTGGACGAGATCCCGGAAGAGGAACTGGAATCGCAGTATGCCCGCGCCCTGGCCGACCTCGACCAGGACGACCTCTCGCTGCTCGCCGCCTGGCACGGCTCGATGGACCTGGGCCAGCCGGTGCCCAACCGGGACTTCCTGATGGGGGCGTTCGGGACCCTGGGCGAGCACCGGCGCGAAGCGCTGAAGCTGGCCGCGGGATTCCGGGGCGAAGACGTGCTCGAGGAGGGCCTGACCGAAGACCTGGCACTTGAGACCGTGGTCGGCTGGCTCTCGCCGGAGCGGCTGATGGCACTCGCCGCCGAGGCGATGGACCTGTACATCTGGGACCGGATCGGCTCGGAGAACTGAGCCCCGGCACCCGTTGAGCCCGGAAAGCGAAACCAGCACGGGGATCAGCAGGGTAGGCGTCGTCGGCGGCGGGATCATGGGCAGCGGCATCGCCGAGGTCTGTGCGAAGTCGGGCCTCGACGTGGTCCTGGTTGAGGTCGACCCTGCCGCCGCGGAGCGCGCGCACGAGCGGATCAGGGCCAGCCTCAAACATGCGGTCGACCGCGGCAAGCTCGAACCCGCGACTGCCGCCTCGGCCGACGACGCGATCGATTGCACCGACGACTTCGAGCTGCTGCGTGACCGGGACCTGGTGGTCGAAGCGGTGGTAGAGAACAAGGAGGCGAAGGTCGAGGTCTTCTCCCGCCTGGCCGGCCTGGTCGAGAGCCGCGACGCGATCTTCGCGTCCAACACCTCGTCGATCCCGATCGTCGAGCTGGCCACCGCGGCCGGCGAGAGGTCCGACCGGGTGCTGGGCCTCCACTTCTTCAACCCGGTTCCGGTGCTCAAGCTGGTCGAGGTGATCCCGTCGCTGCTCACCGATGAACGGGTGGTCGAGCGGGCCAAGCTCTTCGTGATCGAGCAGCTCGGCAAGGAGCCGATCGTCGCACCGGACCGGGCCGGCTTCACGGTCAACGCACTGCTCGTCCCTTACCTGCTTTCCGCCATACGCATGTTCGAGCAGGGCCTGGCCAGCGCCGAAGACATCGACATGGGCATGGTCAACGGTTGCGCTCATCCGCTCGGGCCGCTCGCCCTGTCCGACATGATCGGCCTGGACACGGTGATGAGCGTCGCCGAGACGCTCTATGCCGAGCACCGCGAGCAGCTGTTTGCACCTCCCCCGCTGCTCCAGCGACTGGTCGCCGCCGGCCTGCTGGGACGGAAGACCGGCCGTGGCCTGTACAACTACTAATGAGGCGGCGCCGGCTACGGGTTGAGTAGCGCCCGGACGTCGGCCCGGGCTTGGGCGGTTTCGCGAAAGTGGACCGTCCTGATCCCGAGTGCAGACGCGCCCTCGCAGTTGATCTCGACGTCGTCGATGAACAGGCAGGCCTCGGGGGCCAGGCCGACCCGCTCCAGTGTGATCTCGTAGATCCTGGGGTCCGGCTTACGACAGCCGACGAAGGCCGAGTCGACCACCTCTTCGAACAGCTCGTCGACCGGGATCATCGACCGCCATTGTGGCTCCCACTCCCTGACGTTGTTGGTCAGCAGCGCCGTCCGGTAGCCGTCCCGCCGGACCTCGCGGATCAGGTCGAGCATGCCGGGGTTGGGGTTCAGCGCCTGGAAGAAGGTGGGTCCGAACTCTTCGATCACCGGGCGGTGGCCGACGTGGGGCTCCAGGGCCCGGGATAGCTGGTCGGAGAACTCTCGCTCGGTTATCCGCCCGCACTCGAGTTCATGCAGTGGATGCACCCCGGTCTCGGCGTGGGCGTCCTGCATGGCCAGCCCGAACGCACGGGGCGGGATGCCTACCTTCTCCTGCATTGCGATGAACGACTCGGCCAGCGGCGTGGTCAGGACGCCGCCGAAATCGGAGATGACCATCTCGATCCGGGTCAACGGTTCTGGACTTCCGTCGTGGCCGGGCTCACCGGGCTGCTTCTCCCGGCTCGAGCCGGATCTCATAACGACCCATCCCGAGGTGACCGTCGAGCGACCAGCGGAACAGCGCGGTATTGATCGTCGCCCCGTCCACCTTCGCGGTGCACCCGGCGACCACGTTTCCCGCGCCGTGGAGCCCGGCGATCTCGTCGCTGGCCGGCCAGAGCTCGAGCGTGGCCCGGCGGTGGCGGCCGGCTCCGTCGTACTCGGTGGACAGCAGGACGTCGTTGAACTCGACGTAGCCTCCCGGGTGAGAGATCGCGGCCGCGATCTCTTCTTCACCGTGGCCGTCGCTCCCGGTGGCCCGCGCTCCGGCCAGGCTGATCAGGCCTCCGTCGGCGAGGATCACGGTCGCGTCGCGCCGGATCGCGGCCCGCGCACCATCGCCCTCCCGCGCGTGGAGCACCCCCCGGCAGTCGAGGTCGATCTGCCGATCGCGGTCGGCGAGCCTGCCGCGAATCCTGGCGAGGCGGGCCTCACGGCGGCCGATCAGCTCTCCCTCGAAGACGATCGGCTCGCCTTCCGACTCGATCTCGACCTCCAGCGACCCGTGTTCGGTCTCCAGCGAGAGCGGACCGTCGGCCAGGCGTTCGAGCCCCTCGGGCGGGATCGGCGCGGCGGCGATCACCTCGTCTCCGAGCATCACCGCCCCAGAGCCCCCGGCGGTCAGGCTGACGAACAGCCCGCTGTCGGGATCGAGGATCTCGATCGAGTTCGGGCTCACTCCTCACCACCCGGTCCGGCCGGGGGAAGGCGCGGCGAGTCATCGCCCGGCTCCGGGTGCCCGGTGACGTCGACCGCGTCTCCCTCGAGGTCGTATTCCCTTCTCCCGGAACGGTACTTCTCATACCGCCCGGCACCCCAACCGGCCGAGCTGGTGACCACGGTGAACCGTCCCGCGAACAGCGCGTACGCGGCGATCCGGACCAGGAAACGGGTGGGCGGGAAAAGCAGCAGCAGTCCAATGGCCGAGCTGATGAAGCCGGGAATGATCAGCAGCAGGGCCCCGGTCGTGATCATCGCCCCGTCGAACGCCTCGCGGGTGGGCGGGCGGCGCTCGCCCACCGCCCCGCGGAAGCGCTGCCAGTGGACCCTGCCCCGGTGGCGCAGGACCAGGATGCCGGCCACGGTCGAGGCGAAGATCAGGGTCAGCATCCAGAAGAAGCCGATCGCCCCGGAGACCTGGATCATCACGTAGATCTCCGCGATCGGCCAGACGATGAGCAGGGCAAGGAGGAAGATCCACATGACGCAAAGGTTATTTGCTGCGCTCATCCGGCAGCTCCGGAGATCGCCGGGCTGGAGCTGTGCCGGCGAACACGGCCGGGTAGAATCGGCCCATGGCTGAAGATCAGCAGACGATGCCGTCGGAAGAGACGGTCTACGAGGCGCTCGAGGAAGTCATCGACCCCGAGCTGGGTCTCGACTTCGTCTCGCTCGGACTGGTCTACGACGTAGAGATCGAGTCGCCGGACGTCTACGTGACGTTCACCCTGACCACGCCGGCCTGCCCGATCGGGCCACAGGTCTCCGAGCAGATGAAGGAGTTCGTCGGCGACCTCGAAGGGGTTCGCGACGTCCACCCGAAGATGATCTTCGATCCGCCCTGGTCGCCGGAGATGATGACCGACGACGCCAAGTTCGCGCTCGGCTTCTAGCCGATCGACCCCGGGTGCCGCCCGGCTCGCGGAGGTTGCAGGGCCGCCGGCAGATTGGGCTTGACGGACATCGCAGTGGTGTGCGAGCCTGCGGACATGGATGGCGGGGACCGGATGGACGTTCCCGGATTGACCGGGGCGAAAGGGGGGAATCGTCTGCGACTTGCTGTGGCGGGAGCAGCGCTGTTCAGTCTGCTGTTCGCGGCCACGGCTCTGGCTGCGGTCGGAACCCTGGACCAGAAATCGGGAACGGCCGGCTGCGTCTCGGAGACCGGATCGGCCGGAGCGTGCGCCGATGGAACCGCGCTGGGCGAGGCGTACTCGGTGGCCGTATCCCCTGACGGAGGCAGCGTCTATGTAGCGTCTGCCGTAAGCGATGCCGTCGCGGTCTTCGACCGCAACCCGACGACCGGCGCCCTGTCCCAGAAACCGGGAACGGCCGGCTGCGTCTCGGAGACCGGTAGCGGAGGGATATGTGTCGACGGCAAGGCGCTCGACGGGCCACGTTCGGTCGCCGTCTCACCCGATGGAGAGAGTGTCTACGTC
>JAGQUV010000043.1 GCA_020438295.1 Solirubrobacterales bacterium | reverse complement strand
CCCACGTGGGCGTCGAAGCCGACTATCCCGCTGAAGTAGATCCGGAGCGCGAAGCTGGCAAGCTTGATCCGGACCAGGGCGAGACTGCCCTGGAGGGCGAAGAAGCCGTCCTGGGCGTTCGTGTTGAGCTCTATCCCGCCATCGAACTTGAGCGCTGCCACTTCCCCGATCTTCGGCAGATTGATTTCGGGCCCCAGGGTGATCCCCGCCGTCACGTCGATGTCGGGGTCCTTGCCTGCCAAGCCGGCAATTTTGCCGGCGATGTCCTGAAGCTCGGCCACTCCCGCAATCGGGATCCCCAGTTCGGTCGCGTTGACCTCGATCGCCCCCAACTTCCCGTCGTCGAGCTCGAACCCGCCGCCGAAACCCTTGCCGCCGAACTCGGGCAGCCGGACGTTGGCCTCGGCCTCGAACAGCTTCTTGTCGCCGCTGTACAGGAGCTTGACCTCTTCGAGGTTCACCGGTGGGAAGAAGTCGACCTTGTTCAGCTCGATGTCGAAGCCGTCGAGCTTGACCTTCTCACCGACCTTGGTGTCGAAGTCGACCGAAACGGCCTGCGGCTTGCCGGCCAGAGCGAACGGCCCGGTCAGCTTCAGCGAATAGACCAGCTTGCCGGCGCCGTCGTTTTCGAGCACGAACTCCGACTGCTCCTGCGCGGGGCTGAAGCCGCCGAAGACCGCGTTCAGGAAGCTGTTGCCGAGGAAGTACTCGCCGATCGAGAAGGGGCCGCTCACCGGCGGGCGGAAGTCGAGGTCGACGAAGCCGGTCTCGAACTGCCCGGTCTGTGCGGTCGGATCGCCGACCTGGAGCGAGACCCTGGAGTCCTTGTCGGTCGCCGTGGCGGCGATCGACTGAACCCGCCATTCGGTCTCGTCCGTACTCTCGGTGATCTGCACGGCGGCGTTCGCCCGCGGATCGATGATGAACCCGTTCAGGTCCACCGGTTCCTTCGAGGTGTGGATCGTCTTGTCGCCGTCGGTCGTGCTGGCAAAGCAGCCGACCGCCTTGACCACCCCGACCTCGACCGTCTCCTCGCTCTCGCCGGCCGAGCAGGTCGCCGCGCCACCGGCACCCGGGGTCACCATTACCAGGGCAGCCACCAGCGCGGCGAACGCCATCGCCAGACCCAGATTCCCTGCCCGAATTCCCTTAGCCCCCATGCCGGTCGCAGGCTAACAAACCGTGTGGGGGCATCTTGTTACGATCGCCCCATGAATGGTCAGCGACTGCCGGGCGGGGTCGTGCACAAGCTGCCCCGGGATTTGCGGGAAGGCCTGATCGCCAGCGACGAGGCGCTGGCGGCATGGAAGGACATCACCCCGCTTGCCCGCAACGAATTCATCTGTTGGGTCGAGGATGCCAAGCAGGCGAAGACCCGCGAGCGGCGGATCCGCCGGACCCGCGAGGAGCTGGAGGAGGGCCAGCGCCGTCCCTGCTGCTGGCCCGGTTGCAGCCACCGGGAACGCAACGGAAGAGCCGCATAGGCTGCACTTGTCGCCCCGGGCGCCCGGGGCGACTGCCGGTCACGCTGGCCGGGAGTCCTCGACGCCTGCGGTGAGTATGCCGCGGACCGCCGCTTCGAGCGCGGCCAGGGGGTCGATGATCCTCTCGCGCCGGTTGATCAGGATCGCGGTGGGGAGGTCGACCACGCAGATCGCCACCGTCTCGATCGATGCCCGGTCGTGTCTGTCCCAGAGCGCCGCCGCCAGCCTGCCGAGCACGGCAAGCAGTTCACCGTCCAGCGACTCGAGCTCGGCTCTGAGCTCCGGACCGAGGCCGGGACCGAGAACCTCTTCCCGCGGGTACCGCAGCAGGACCGTGGCGGTGGCGGGGGACCTCTCCTGGATCACGGCCGGCACCGAGGCAACCGCGACGGTCGCCCGGACCGCGCCTTCGTGACCCTCGTCATCGGACAATTCGCGTTGGATCGCCTCGTCCTGGAGAGCCAGATAGAGCTTCGCGGCCCTAAGCCACATCCTGCCGAGCAGGTCAGCCCGGGATCCGAAGGCGTGGTAGAGGCTCCCGCTGGAGGCGCCGGTCTCCGCGGCAAGGCCCCGGATGGTCACTCCGGACGGCCCGTGTTCGGCCAGGAGACGCTCGGCGGCGTCGAGCAGCGAATCGATGTCATGGGTGCGGGGGCGGGCCACCCCGGTAGTGTATCGCCTGTTCTAGAACGAGTGTGCTAGAACTAACGCACCAATTTATCCCGATGCGATCCGAGGAGTTCAAGGCATGACAGGCACAGCAGGCAGCGAGCCGTCGCTCAGCCGTGACGGCGACGTGTACGTACTCGATCTGGGGGACGGGGTGAATCGCTTCAACCCCGACCGCAACCAGGCGATTGAAGAGGCCCTGGCCGAAGTGGTGGGAGCCAAGGCGCCGAGAGCCCTGGTCACTTCGGCGACCGGCAAGGTCTGGTCCAACGGTCTCGACCTGGAATGGTTCCAGGCCAATCAGGACCGGATCCAGGAGGCGGTCGACGGCTTCGAGCGGTTGCTTGCAGCCTTCCTCGGCGCCGGCGTCCCGACCGCGGCCGCAATCCAGGGGCACTGTTTCGCGGGCGGGGCGATGCTCGCCTTGACCCACGACTTCGCGGTGATGCGGGAAGACCGAGGCTACTTCTGCCTGCCCGAGGCCGACCTTGGATTGCCGTTCACGCCGGGGATGAACGGCCTGATCCTCGATCGGCTGCCGCGCCGTACGGCTCATCAGGCGATGGTTACCGGTGCACGCTATGGCGGCGGCGAAGCAGCCGCCGAAGGAGTGGTGGACCGCGCCGCGCCGGAGGACCGGGTGCTCGAGTTGGCGGTTGAGCGCGTTGCGGGCCAAGCGGGTAAGAATCCGGAGGCCCTCGGGGCGATCAAGCGCCGGATGTATGCCGCCACGATCGATGCGCTGGAGACCTCACACCCGGTCGGGACCTGACCCCCGGGCACAGCCGTACCTGAGCAGCAAGGCCCCCGAGCCGAACTCCGACCGCTCCAGCAGTTCCCACTTGGTGCCGGCGAAAGCCGGCCCGAGGTTCGCCTTGCCGGCGCCTACCACGACCGGATACACCACCATCATCAGCTCGTCGATCAGGCCGAGGCCGGCCAGGCTGTTGGCCAGGTCGGCGCCGCCCGTGTCGATCGCTCCGTCCGAAGACCCTTTCAGCCGTTTGACCTGCTGTTCGACATCGCCGTCGATCAGGGTGATTCCGTCGGGTACCGACCCGAGCGTTCCCGAGACGACGTATCGCGGAGTCCGGACCCAGGCCCGGGCGAATTCGTCGGTGTAGTCGGTGCCCTGCGGGTTCGCCGCGACCTCGGTCCAGTAGGGCTCCATGGTCTCGTACAGCCGGCGACCCATCAGCGTGGCGGCCGCATCCTCGATCCACCGGTTCCAGAAGCGATGGACCTCTTCGTCGGGTTCGGTGAAGTTGAAGTCGCCGTCCGCGTCCTCGATATAGCCGTCCAGCGATACGTTGCCGGAGTAGACGATCTTGCCCATGAAGCTCTCCGTACCTCCTGTTCCACCGGAAGCGTAGCGGCCGAAACCGACTCCGGACGAATAGAAGCGTGCCCCGAGTCCGATTCCAGGGAACTCCATCCACCTTAGAATCCTGCCATGTCATCGATCTTGAGGTACCCGAACCGGACCTTCGGCCCCAGAAAGCAGCTCTCGGTCCGTTGAACTCCGACCTTGAGCAATTCAGCGGTGGCTGCCTCTGCGGAAGCGTCCGGGTCGTAGGGTCGGGACGCCCTTACCGGGTCGGCCTCTGTCACTGCCTCGACTGCCGCAAGCACCACGGGGCCCTCTTCTCGGCTTCCGCGATCTTCCCACAGGATGCCGTGACGATCGACGGCGAAACACGCGACTATGAGGGGCGTCATTTCTGTCCCCGCTGTGGCTCGTCCGTCTTTGCGCAGACCGGCGACGAGATCGAAGTGAGCCTGGGGTCGCTGGATGCCCCTGACCAACTGGTGCCCGCCTACGAGAGCTGGACCATTCGTCGGGAATCCTGGCTGCCGCAATTCCCGCTCAAAAGGCGGTACCAGCAGGACCGTGAGGCTACAGGTCGCTTCGACGAGTAGGGCGAGGCTTTATGCCGCAGTCAGGGATCCTCTCCGCGACTTTACATAACCGACATTATCGCGCATACGAAGGGAGGTGTCACAGATTGGTGTCACACTGATCTCATGCCGACCAAGCACCGCAGAGAGCGCCTGTGACTGTGTTGGGTGACCCGCTCTACGCTGATACCTCTGCTTTGGTCAAACTGATCATCGACGAGAACGAGAGCGAGTCGCTAGCCCGCTACGTGAGCGAGTCCGATCTGCAGCTGACCTCAAGCGTGATTGCCGAGGTCGAACTCCTGCGGGCTGTGAAACGGGTCGAACGGGGCCGTCTGGACGAAGCGCAACAGCTGCTGGACGAGATGATCCTTGTCCCGGTTTCGACGGATATCAAGCACCGGGCCGTGAACATCGGGCCGGAATCGCTGGGCAGTTCGGATGCGATTCATCTGGCGACCGCCATCGAGATCCAGGCTGATCTACGGGGGTTCGTGAGTTATGACAACCGGCTCATCGATTCAGCCAGGGGCGCCGGCATCGGGGCAACTTCTCTCGTTGGCTGAGCAGAGTTTCAGGGCCGGGCGTAGACCGTGACAACCGCCGCTCCGCCCAGGCCGATGTTGTGCTGGAGGGCGATTTCCGCCCCTTCCACCTGGCGGTCGTCGGCCTTGCCGCGAAGCTGCCAGGTGAGCTCGGAAGCCTGGGCCAGTCCGGTTGCACCGAGCGGGTGGCCCTTGGAGATCAGGCCGCCGGATGGGTTGACCACAGGGCCTTCGCCGCCGTAGGTGGTCGCCTCCGCCTCGACCAGCTTGTGACCCTCCCCCTCGTCGGCCAGTCCCAGCGCCTCATAGGTGATCAGCTCGTTGGCGCTGAAGCAGTCGTGGAGCTCGACCACGTCGACCTCGGAGACCTCGAGCTCGGCTTCCTCGAGCGCCTGTCCGGCCGCGGTGCGGCTCATGTCGGCGCCGACCACGTTGATCGACGAGCGGCTGTCGAACGTACTGCTCAGGTCGGTGACCATCGCCTGTCCGGCGATCTCGACCGCCCGGTCCCAGAGGTCGTGCTGGTCGACGAACCGTTCCGACGCAACGATCGCGGCCGCACTGCCGTCGCTGGTCGGCGAGCACTGGAGCTTGGTCAGCGGCGCGTAGATCTCCCGCGCCTCCTTGATCTCGTCGAGCGAGTACTCGGTCTGGAACTGGGCGTACGGGTTGTTGACCGAGTGCTTGTGGTTCTTGTACCCGATCCAGGCGAAGTGGTCCGGGTTCGAGCCGTACTTCTCCATGTGCTCGCGGCCGGCGGCGCCGAACATCTGCGGCGCCGGCGGGGCGTCTTCCCACTCGCGCAACTCAATCAGCGCGCCGACGTGCCGGTCCATCGGATTGGTCCGGTCGGTGAACTTGACCCCGAGCGAACCCAGCTCCATCTTCTCGAAGCCGAGTGCCAGCGCACAGTCGGCGAGGCCTCCCCGGACCGACTGGCGGGCCAGGAAAAGTGCGCTCGAACCGGTCGAGCAGTTGTTGTTGACGTTGACCACCGGGATCCCGGTCAGTCCCAGTCCGTAGACCGCGCGCTGGCCGGCGGTCGAGTCCCCGTAGCAGTAGGCGGCGAAAGCCTGCTCGATCTCGTCGTAGTCGATGCCGGCATCGGAGAGCGCCTTCTCCCCCGCCTCCCTGGCCCAGTCCGGGTAGTCGCCCTCCCTGGTCCCCGGCTTGTCGAACTTGGTCATCCCGACCCCGATCACGAACGTACGGTTCATCTGGCGCTCCACTCTTCAGGTTGGTCCATTGACCCTCGCAGGATATTCGTCGAAGGCCGCGGGCGGCTGCTACGGCTGGGGCATGTCGTCGGCCGGGTTCAGCCTGATCACGGTGAACGGGGCGCCGGCCGGGTCCTGCAGGGCGGCCATCCGACCGACCGGCGAATCAAACGGAGCCATGTTGACGGTCCCCCCGAGCTCGGTGCACCTCGCAGCAACGGCATCGGCGTCGTCGACCGCAAAGGCCACGTCCCAATGGGGCGGCATGTCGTCGGGCGCCCCCGTTGCCGCCATGTCGATCATGCCTCCTTTCCCGTTCCCCGGTTCGAGCTCTCCGATGCTCCAGATCACGTAGCCCTCCATCGCGGAATAGCCGGCCGTATCCCAGTCGAACACCTCCGAGTAGAACCTCTTGGCTCCCTCGGGGTCGCGGGAGCGCAGCTCGTTCCAGGTCAGCGAGATCGGTTCGTTGACCAGCTCGGACCCGATGTGGTCGCGGGGTTGCCAGATCGCGAACACCGCTCCCTCGGGGTCGCTGAAGATCGCCATCCGGCCGGCGGTCATCACGTCCATCGGCTCCATCATCACCGATCCGCCGGCTTCCCTGACCTTGCCGGCGGTCTCGTCGGCGTCCTCTACGGTGACGTAGGTGGTCCAGGCCGGCGGCTGGCCCTCGTTCTGGATCGGCATCAGCCCTGCCACCGCCTTGCCGTCCTGGCTGAACATCCGGTAGCCGCCCGCCTCCTCCGGATCGGCGGCCTCGGAAGTCTGCCAGCCGAACAGGTCTTCGTAGAAGGCCGCCGCGGCATCCACGTCCGGGGCGGCGATATCGATCCAGGATGGGGTGCCAGGTTCGTAGCCGGTTATTTCAGCCATCTCGAGACGCCTCTCTTTCGCTGCGTGAACGTGTTTGCTGTTCCAGCGTAGTGGCCGCTCCAGGCGGCTTCAAGTCGGGATCGACCGCCGGTCAGGCGAGCCAGCCGGACAGCTCGCGCAGAGCTTTGGGCCGCACGTAGTAGTACGCCCAGAGCCCCTTGCGCTCGGAGTCGATGATCCCGGCGTCGCGGAGCTTCTTCAGGTGGTGCGAGAGGGTCGGCTGGCTGACCTCGAAGAGGGGCAGCAGCTCGCAGACGCAGACCTCGCCCGCGTGCTTGCGCAATATGTCGACCAGGGTCAGCCGGATCGGGTCCCCCAGGGCCTTCGCTATCTCGCCCATGCGCTCGGCCTGGGCCCGGTCCACGTCGGGGTACACGACCGGCTCGCAGCAGGGCTCGCCGGCCGGGCGCTTTTGCTTGGGGGCGAGTTCCAGATCGGGGCTCATCGAATTTCATCAAATCAGTTCAATTGAAGTTTGTCAATTGATACCGTCGCGATCAGATGAGACCAGGGCACGCGAGAAGGCTTTGATGGGCACCCGGATCGGGATCAACGGGTTCGGGCGAATGGGCCGGCTGGCCCTGCGGGCCGGTTGGAACGATCCCGAAATCGAGTTCGTGCACGTGAACGAGCCGGAGGCCGATCTTCAGGCGATGGCCCATCTGCTCAACTTCGACTCGGTTCACGGGCGCTGGGATAACGGCATCGGCGCTGCGGGCGACGGCCTCACCGTGGGCGGTTCCAAGCTCGGCTACTCGTCTGAGCGTGTACCCGCCCAGATCAACTGGGCTGAACTGGGCGTCCGCGTGGTGCTCGAATGCTCCGGCAGGTTCCGCACGCCCGAGTCGCTGGACGGGCATTTCGCCGGCGGCGCCGAGAAGGTCGTGGTGTCCGCTCCGGTCAAGCAGGGCGCGCTCAACATCGTCATCGGAGTGAACGACGACCTCTACGATCCCGGGTCGGACCGGATCGTCACCGCCGCGTCGTGCACCACCAACTGCCTGGCCCCGGTCGTCAAGGTGATCGATCAGGGAATCGGCATATCCCGCGGTTCGATCACCACGCTGCACGACCTGACCAACACCCAGAACGTGATCGACGCGCCACACAAGGACCTGCGACGGGCCCGGGCGGCCGGCCTTTCCCTGATTCCGACGTCGACCGGTTCGGCCGCGGCGATCGGCCTGATCTTCCCCCATCTTCAGGGTCGGCTGGATGGCCTGGCCGTGCGGGTCCCGCTGCTCAACGCCTCGCTCACCGACTGCGTCTTCGAGCTGGAACGGCCGAGTTCCCCGGACGAGGTCAACGAGCTGCTCGAATCGGCCGCGGCCGGACCGCTGGCCGGGATCCTCGGATACGAGGAGCGGCCGCTGGTGTCGGTCGACTTCAGGGGCGATCCCCGTTCGTCGATCATCGACTCCCTTTCGACCCGGGTCACCGATCGTACGCAGGCGAAGATCCTCGCCTGGTACGACAATGAGTGGGGATACGCGAACCGCCTGGCCGAACTCGCGGCGATGGTCTCCCGGACCCTCCCCGACCGATGAGCGGTACTGGCGTCAGCGGCGACCTCCGCAACTACATTCTGGTCACCGCCGCCTACTGGTCGAACACGCTGGCCGACGGCGCCGCCAGGATCCTGGTCCTGTTCTACTTCTTCGACCAGGGCTACAGCCCGTTCGAAGTCGCGACCCTGTTCGTCCTCTACGAGTTCTTCGGGATCGTCACCAACCTGGTGGGCGGATGGATCGCCTCCCGACTGGGTCTCAAGTCGACCCTGTTCTCGGGCCTGTTGGTTCAGCTGGTCGCGCTGGGGATGCTCGGGCTGGTGCCGTCCGCCTGGCTGGTCGTGCCCTGGGTGATGGCCTCGCAGGCCCTCTCGGGGATCGCCAAGGACCTGACCAAGATGAGCTCGAAGAGCGCGGTCAAGCTGGTCGCCCCGGAGGATTCCGAGTCGTCGCTGTTCCGCTGGGTGGCGGTGCTGACCGGCTCCAAGAACGCGCTCAAGGGCGTCGGCTTCTTCCTCGGCGGGGTGCTGTTGACCCTGGTCGGTTTCCAGACTGCGATGGTGATCCTGATGGCGCTGGTGGCTTCCGGACTGGTCCTGGCCGCCACCATGATGCACGGCGACCTCGGCCGCGCGGACGTCGGGGCACGGTTCCGGCATATGTTCTCGCACGAGCGGGCGATCAACATGCTGGCGGCGGCCCGCCTCTTCCTGTTCGCCTCGCGTGATGTCTGGTTCGTGGTCGGCCTGCCGGTCTACCTCGAGTCGGTGCTCGGCTGGAGCTTCTGGGAGGTCGGCGGCTTCCTCGCCATCTGGGTGATCGGCTACGGGATCGTCCAGGCATCCGCCCCATCGGTCATCGGTCGACGCGGTCGCGAGACCGGCAGGACGCCCGATGGGCGAACCGCCACTCGGTTGGCCCTGGTACTGGCCCTGCTCCCCGCCCTGATCGCGATAGCCGTGTCGAGTGACCTCGATCCGACCCTGGCCATCGTGGTCGGCCTGATCATCTTCGGCGTCGTCTTCGCGATGAACTCGTCAGTGCATTCCTACCTGATCCTGAGCTACGCGACCAGCGAGAAGATCGCGAAGAGCGTCGGCTTCTACTACATGGCCAACGCCGGTGGCCGGCTGCTCGGGACGGCCCTCTCCGGCCTGCTCTACCAATGGCAGGGTCTGAGCGCCTGTCTGTGGGTCTCGTGTGGCTTCGTGCTTGCTTCGGCGGCGCTGTCTACGTTTCTCCCGGCCGCTTCGCGCAGGTCGCACCGCCGTCTCCGGGACGCGGTCTGAAGCCGCACCCGGTGGTTGGGCCCGGCTCTCGGCGCCCGGCCTGACTCCGGAGTTCGCAACTTGTGCCTATTGTGAGGGTTGTCACTCAGGAAGCAGGAGCAACAGGCCGGGTTCGGTCGCCCTGCTTTCGAAAACCAACCGATCAAGAGAGAGCCGACTTGAATTCACCGACGCTGCGCCTGCCCCGCCTTCAGATCCTGACCGCGTTCGCGATCCTCTGCGCGATGCTTGTCACAGTCGGCCTTTCGGCCTCCGCCGATGCCAAGCAGAAGAAGCCGGCCAAGGGTCCGGCCGGGCTCAAGTTCTACAAGCCGCCGAAGAAGCTCGCCAAGCGCCACGGCAAGCTGATCTGGCAGCGCAACGCCAAGTCGATTGTCCGGCTGGAGTCCGCCCGGCTCAACAAGATCGTGCTCTACACGTCGAAGTCGCCGAGCGGCAAGCGGATCGCGGTTTCCGGATCGGTCCATATCCCCAAGGGCAAGAAGCCGAAGGGCGGTTGGCCCGTAGTCAGCTACGCCCACGGCACGACCGGTATCGCCGACCAGTGCGCGCCCACCCGGAACCGCCCGGGCGGCCCGGCCGAGGCCTACATCAGCTACACCGATCCCGAGCTCAATGCCTGGCTTCAGGCCGGCTACGCGGTTGTACGCAGCGACTTTGAAGGGCTGGGTACCCCCGGGGTGCACCCGTACCTGATCGGCAAGTCCGAGGGACGCGGCGTGCTCGACATGGTCCGGGCGGCTCGCGGCTTGAAACAGGGCCTGATCAGCAAGAAGTTCCTGATCGCCGGTCATTCGCAGGGCGGCCACGCCGCGCTGTTCGCGGCCGGCCTGGCATCCAAGTGGACCCCGGACCTGAAGCTGCGCGGCACCGTGGCCTACGCGCCGGCCTCGCACATGGACGCCTACCTCCCGCTCCTGCCGGGCCTGACCACGCCCAGCTCACTGAGCGCCCTGGCCGCCCTGATCGTGAAAGGTGCTCAGACGGCGTCGAGCGAGATCGAGTCGAACCAGCTCCTCTCCGATGCGGCCCTGGGCTTCTACCCGCAGGTCACGAAAGCGTGCCTGGCGGAGCTCGCTCAGCCCGACAGCTTTGGCAGCCTTGCGCCATCCGAGCTGCTCAGGCCGGGCGCCGATCAGACTCCGCTGGCCGACGTGCTGGGGGCCCAGAACCCCGATGTGGTCAGTAAGGCCCCGATCCTCATGGCTCAGGGCTCCGCCGATTCGACCGTGCCGGCCTTCCTGACGATCAGGCTGAAGGACGAGCTGGACGCGTCCGGCAACCAGTTGACCTACACCGAATACCCCGGGGTAGACCACGGCAGCATCGTCGCCGCCGCCCAGACCGAAGCCATGGCCTTCATGGAGCAGCGGCTCCCCTCGAGCCGTTAGCCGGTGAATTCAGGCCGCACGGGCCCGACCGGGCCCGTGCGGCGGAGTTGTCCGGGCACGGCCTGAAGCGGTCAGACCGGCCAGACGCCTGACGACCCGCGGCGGTGGCTGCCGACCAGGTGGGTGTCGATCACCCCGATCGCTTCCATCAGCGCGTGCATCGTGGTCGGGCCGACGAAGACGTAGCCGCGCTGCTTCAGTGCCGCGGCCAGCGCTCTCGACTCGGGCGATTCGGTCGCCAGCTCCGCCGCACTGACCGGCGCCGGCGTGCGCTCGGGCTTGAACGACCAGATCAGGTCTTCCAGCCCGCCCTCGGCCCGCAGTTCAACCGTGGCCCGGGCATTGGTCCGCGCGGCTTCGATCTTCCGGCGGTTTCTGACGATCGCTTCGTCCTCCATCAGTCGGTCGAGCTCGCGATCGGTGAACCGGGACACCCGGTCGGGATCGAATCCCGCGAACGCCTCGCGGAACGCGTCGCGCTTGCGCAGGATCGTCGCCCACGACAGCCCGGCCTGAAAGCCCTCGAGGGTAAGCCGCTCGAAGTGCGCCCGCTCGCCGCTCACGGGTAGCCCCCACTCGTGGTCGTAGTAGTCCCGGAGCAGTGGATCACCGGCCGCCCAGGCCGGCCGGCGGAGCCCGTCCCGGCCGGTGACCAGGCCGTCCGGTCCGGGTCCCGGACCCCGAGCCGGGCTCAACGGCTGCCCTCGAGGGCGAGCAGCAGCCGCTTGGCCTCGCGACCGCCGCGGTAGTTGCCGGTCGTTCCGTCGGATCTGAGCACCCGATGGCACGGCACGATCAGCGGGATCGGGTTGACCGCACATGCCGTACCGACCGCCCGGACGGCCTTCGGGTTGCCGACATCGCGGGCCACTTCGGAGTAGCTCTCGGTCTGCCCCCAGGGAATCCGTTCGAGCCGCTCCAGCACGGTCCGCTGGAAGCCCCTGACCAGTCCTAGGTCGTGCTCCACGGTGAACTCGTGCCGCGTTCCGGCGAAATACTGGTCGAGCTGGAACGCCACGCGGTCGAGCGCTCTCGGGCTGCTCAGGATCCGGGGACTGATCCGGTCGGCCAGCGATCCGAGCACCCGGTCGTGGTCTTCGGATTCGAACGCGACCCTGACCAGCCCCGTACCCGACCTGACCAGCAATAGTTCGCCGACCGGGCTGCCGACGGTCCGGTAGGCCAGGTCCAGCAGTCCCTCCTCTTCTGCCCGGCTGACCAGCTGGCGATGCAGGCGCTCATGTGTGGGTTCGGTCTGGATCATTGGGAGGCTCCCGCTTTCGTTTCGTCTGTCGTATAGGTCCGGCGAAGGGCGTTGATGCCGTCTGCCGCCGCGCGCCGGGCGGCGGCCTCGCTGCCCCCGACGGCCTCGGCGATCTCGGCGTATCGGAGCCCCCCTATGTAGTGGTAGACCACGCAGCGAAGTTGCTTCGGCGGCAGCCCCGCGAGCCGGTCCCAGAGTTCGTGGTCGCGGCCGGCGGGTTCGAGCGCCGACTGTGGAGCCTCGGGCAGTTCGGCGAGCGGCACCGGGCTCCGCCCACGGGCGCGATGTAGATCGACCGCCTTGTTCCGGGCAATGGTCACCAGCCAGGCTTCGACCGGGACCCCGGGATCGAGTTCCGGATAGGCCCTCAACGCGGCCAGGAAAGTCTCAGACCAGGCATCCTCGGCATCAACCGGCCCGACCAGCGAGCGGCAGATCCGCAGCACGGCCGGGCCGTGCGCCACCACGATCTCTTCGAACGGTCTCACACCACGTATACGAACGCCGGGAGCTGTTCGTGAGATATCGGGCACCGACACAGTATGGGCCCGGGTCGTGGATCCGGTCGTTCCGGGCTCAGACCACCGGTTTGGTGAACGCAGTCTCGGCCGACGAGGGCTTCAGCTCGCCCGGCCGCACCGCCTTGACCGCCCTGGGTTGTTCCCCCCTGCGGCGCGGACCCCGGTCCTTCATCTCCTCGGCCAGGTAGTACGACCCGATCACGAACCCGGCCGCCAGAGCCTGGGCGCCCAGCGTCTCCCAGACCGGGTAGATCTCGAACCAGGCGCCCATCCAGACCGGCACGTCGAACGGTGTCCGGTGCATCGGAATCCAGCCGAGCTCGGCGAATGACAGTGCGGTGCCGCCGACCATCACGACCAGGACGACCCCGACCAGGATTCCGGTCAGGATCAGCATCTTCTTGTACGGGAGCCTGCGATGCAGCAGGAAGACGGACAGCCCGATGACCGTGGTGCCGATCAACCCGATCGCCACCCCTTCCATGACCGCGCCGCTGCCCTGCTGGAGCTGGAGATTCTGGAGGAACAGCACCACTTCGAAGCCTTCCCGGTAGACACTGGTGAAGCCGAGCAGGATCAGGCCGAGGGTCACCCCTCCCCCGGTTCCGGCCAGGAGTTCCCGGCGGCGTCGGTGGTGACGGCCGATCCATTCCGACCAGTAGACCCTATGCACGAACCAGTTGAGCACCACCAGCAGCACGGCGATCGCGATGAATCCGGTGATCGCTTCGAGCTTGGGTCCGAGCGGTGAGGCGACGCTGAGCAGGGCCTGGGCCAGGAACCAGGTCACGATGGTCGCCGCGAACGAGCAGACCGCCCCGACGATCACCGGCTTCTTGCGCGAAGCGTTGGCGCCGACGAAGCTGGCGATCACGGCGGCGAAGATCAGGACCGCCTCCAGCCCTTCCCGGAAAACGATCATGCTCGAGTTGAAGACGACCGTCCCGTGGGACTGGGCCCGGTTGACTTCGGTCGGATCGACCGGCCCGGTCTCGGCCGTTGCCATCAGGTAGACCATCCCCGAGATCACGGCCAGGCCGCAGACCCAGGCCAGCAAGGTCGGTTTGGCCAAGGTTCTTCTTAGGGAAGCCGAGCGCACTATTCGGCAACCCTAACACGACTTGTTCGGTCGGGTGTCGACGGTTCCGCGCCGTCGGCGGATAGGCGCTCCCGGCCACCGCCCCGGGGCGCCCGGATCAGGCCTGTTCGCCGGCCTTGTCGGCCGCAAGTGCCGCCAGCCGGCCGCGATGGTATCCCGTACCGCCCAGGTACGCGGCGTCCAATTGGGCACGCTTGAAGAACCAGTGGATGTCGGCCTCCCAGGTGAATCCGATCCCACCGTGTGCCTGGATCGCCGATCCGGTGACCTCCACCCCGGCTTCCGACGAGGATGCCTTGGCCAGCGAGGCTCCCTCGACCAGCCGGTCGCGGTCGGCGTCGGCCGCCCAGGCGCCGAAGTAGGTCGCCGATCGCGCCGCTTCGGTCAGTAGCAGCATCCGGGCGCATTTGTGCTGGACCGCCTGGAACGATCCGACCGGCCGGTCGAACTGCTTGCGGTCCTTGACGTATTCGAGGGTGATGTCTAGCGAGCGTTGGCAGACCCCGACCATCTCGGCCGAGACGATCAGTGCACCGATCGCGAGGGCGGCCTGTCCGTCGCCGGGCATCTCCTCGCCACTGGAGCCGTCAGTGGCCACCACGCCGTAGCGCCGCGTCGGATCGATCGTCTGGACTTCCGAGACCGCTGCCTGCTTCCCGGTGAGCATGCGGGCCTCACCGGCCTCGGGGTCGATCAGAACGATCACGTCGGCCTCGGCCGCGTCGGGGGCGAGCCGGCCCGCTACCGCCAGCGTCCCGGTGGCGTCTCCGGAGGCCAGCCTGGGCAGCCAGGCCTCCTTCTGCGGCTCCGACCCGGCCTCCTGAATCGCAGCCCCGCAGGCCGTGGTCGCCATCAGCGGCGAGCCGGCGAGCGCATAACCGCCCTCCTCTAGCAGCCCGGCCAACTCGACCACGCCCAGCCCCCCTCCTCCGTACTGCTCGGCGGTCGCGACGCCGGGCCAACCGAGTTCGCAGAGCTCCGTCCAGAGTCCGGCGTCGTAGCTCCTCGACTCGGCGGCCGAGCGGACCCGCTCGAGCGTCGAGCGGCTGGCCAGCATCTCTTTGGCGGTCCGCTTGATCTCCTGCTGGTCGTCGGTGAAATCGAATTTCATGGCCGGCCTACTTTCGCGGGAGCCCCAGCACCCGTTCAGCGATGATGTTCTTCAGGATCTCGGTGGTGCCGCCCTCCAGCGTGTTGCCGCGCGCCCGGAGCAGCTCGTAGGACCAGGCCGTGTCGGCCGAGAGCGCTTCCGGGCCGACCACCTCGGCCGCCAGCTGGACCAGCATCTGGTTGGTCTCCGACCACAACCATTTGGTCAACGAGCCTTCCGGGCCTGGCTGGCCGTACTTCTCTATCGTGCTGAGCCCGCGATACGCGATCAGCCGCGTGATCTCGGTCCTCGCTTCTATCTCGCCGATCCTCTCGGCGATCACCGGATCGTCGATCTTCCCGTTCTCCACCGCCCGCTCGACCACCTGGTCCAGCAGTTGGCGCATCCGTATCTGCAGGAAGAAGCCGAGCCCCGACCGCTCGTTCATCAGCGTGGTCAGCGCCACGTTCCAACCGTCCCCCTCCCCGCCGAGCATGTTCTCGTGCGGGATCGTCGCCTGCTCGATGAACAGTTCGTTGAACTCGGCTTCGCCGGTGATCTGGACCAGCGGCCGGACCTGGACTCCCGGTTGTTCCATGTCCATCAGGAAGTAGGAAAGGCCCTTGTGCTTGGACGCCTCACGGTCGGTTCGGGCGACCAGCATGCACCACTTCGAGTATTGCGCGCCGCTCGTCCAGACCTTCTGGCCGGTTACCACCCATTGGTCGCCGTCACGCTCGGCCACTGTCTTGACCGCGGCCAGGTCCGAACCGGCCTCGGGCTCGCTGAAGCCCTGGCACCAGATCTCTTCGGCCGAGAGGATCGGGGTGAGGTAGCGCTCCTTCTGTTCCGTGGTTCCCCAGGTCATGATCGTCGGGCCGGCGAGCAACAGGCCGAGGACATTGGCCGGGAGCGGTGCGCGGGTGCGGCCGATCTCCTCGAAGAAGATCGCCGACTGCATCAGCGTCGCATCGCGCCCACCGTATTCCTGCGGCCACTGGACGGCCGCCCAGCCGCCTTCGTAGAGGCTTCGCTGCCAGTTCCGGCGAAACTCGAAAATCGAGTCATCGTCCCCGCGCGGCTCGTCGCCCGGATGGTTGTCGGCCAGCCACTGCCGGAGTTCGTCCCGGAATTCGGCCTCTTCGGGGGAAAAGGTCAGGTCCACGGGATCGCCTCCCTTCTCGCGGATCCCGCCAGAGCGGGATCCAAGTGTGCTGCGGCCGCCATCGGTGCAACCCTACCCAACGAAATAGGGATCCGCCTCGCGCCTCAGCCCCTGTTTCGCAGGGCGACCAGCTCGGTCAGGTCCTCGTTGGACAGCTCGGTCAGGGCCGACTCGCCGGTGCTGACGATCGCGTCGGCCAGTTCGCGCTTGGTCTCGTGGATCGAGGCGATCCTGTCCTCGATCGTGCCCTCGGTGAGCAACCGGTGAACCTGGACCGCGCTGGTCTGGCCGATCCGGTGGGCCCGGTCGGTCGCCTGTTCCTCGACCGCCGGGTTCCACCACCGGTCGTAGTGGATCACGTGATCGGCCCGGGTCAGGTTGAGCCCGGTGCCGGCGGCCTTCAGCGAGAGCAGGAACACGGATGACTCGCCGGACTGGAACCGGTCGACCATCTTCTCGCGCTGCCTCACCGGGGTGCCCCCGTGCAGGAGCTGGTTTGCGATCGCCCGGGCGTCCAGGTGGGCCTTCAGCAGCTTGGCCATCGCGACGTACTGGGTGAAGACCAGCACCGCGCCGTCCTCGGTCAGGATCGTGTCCAGCAACTCGTCGAGCAGTTCGAGCTTTCCCGAGCGTTCGTCGAGCTTGGGACGGTCCTCCTTGAGGAACTGGGCCGGGTGGTTGCATATCTGCTTGAGCGAGGTCAGCAGCTTCAGAACGAGTCCCCGGCGGTTGATTCCCTCGCTCGTACGGATCTCGAACATGTTCTCCGAGACCGCCCGCTCGTAGAGCTTGACCTGTTCGGGCGTCAGCTCGACC
>JAGQUV010000042.1 GCA_020438295.1 Solirubrobacterales bacterium | reverse complement strand
GCGAGTCGAACTCCTTCGGCTCCCGCATCGAATCGTCGTGCTCGCGGAGCCAGCGCGCCCGGGCGAGGTCGCAGTCGGCCACGATCAGACCCGCTGCGTCGGTGGAGGCGAGGACGCCCTCGGGACCGGCGACCATCGCCGAGCCGGCCTCGTCGCCGAAGAGCGCCTGGGTGAGCCCGAGATGGAGCTCGTTCTCGATCGCCCGGGCGCAGGCGATCAGCTGCCAGTTCGGCGCCACCCGGCGAAAGGCGCCGCCGGCGGGGGCGAGGAGGATCTCCGCCCCGCGGACGGCGAGAGTGCGCGCCACCTCGGGGATCCAGAGCTCGGAGCAGACGAGGACCCCGATGCCGACCCCGCCGACGGTCGCGAGACCCAAGCCCGTCCCCGGGGCCATCGGAACGCCGGAGAGCACCGGATGCACGTCGCCGGTCGCGGGGTGCGCCCGTTCATACCGCAGAAGCTCCTCGCCGTTCGAGCCGGTGCGATAGGCGACGGTCCGGTAGCGCCCGTCGTCGCCGCGCTCGATCCGGCCCCAGCAGACCGCGCAGGCCGCCTCCCGGGCCGCCTCGGCGATCGGCGGGCCGGCGTCGAAGCCCCGGTCGCCGGCGGCCGGGCCGGCCGAGATCGGCCCGGGATAGCTCTCGGGAAACAGCACCATCTCCGCCCCGTCGCTACCGGCCGCCGCGATCAAGCGCTCCGCTTCGGCGACCCGCGACCGTTCGGGAGCGGCGCGGTCGATCTCCGGCTGGGCCACCGCGAGCCGGAGAGACGAGGGCGGACCCGCTTCGCGTGAGCCGGCCGGCCGGCTCACGCGGCGTCCCCCGCCGCGGTGACGGTGACCTCGAGCGGTCCGGCGCTCCAGCCGGGGATCCCGGTATCGGGGCAGGCGCTGACCGCGCAGTCTGAGGCGCGGAGCGCCTTCAGCTCGATGTGGTCACCGGGGCTGAGGCTCACTTCGGCCAGCCCCCGGTAGCTGTCGTCGTCGACCGAGTGGTTGACGAAGAACGACAGCATGCCGGTCAGCTCCCGCCGCTCGATCCCGAGCGCCGCGGAGATCAGGTCGCGGCAGCCCGGCCGCCCGTCGTCGTACACCCCGGACCAGCAGCCCGGGTACATGATGTCGTTGCGACCGTCGCCCTCGGCGGCGACCACCTCGAGCACCGGCTCGCCGTCGCCGTCGTAGAGCCTCGATCCCGGGTCGGCCGAGAAGACCAGCCACGGCCTGCCGTACAGCTCCCAGCCGATCGCGTTGCGGGTCACCGCCTGGTCGAAACCGGTGAAGCTGAAGTCGCCGCCCTGTGCCCCGTCGGGCGTGGCGATGCGGATCAGCTCACCCGCGGCGAGCCCGAACCGGCGGGCGGTTCCGTGTTCGATACGTACCGGGTCCGGCGGGCTCATCCGGGATCAAGATACCGCCCGGCCGGGGGGCGGCGGAGCGGCCATCAGCTCGACCAGGTGGCCGCCGGGCGTGGTGAGCTTGGCCCGGGCGGCGCCCCAGTACCGGCTGCGTCGCGAGACCTCGTAGCCGGCCCGCTGAAGGCGACCGACCGTCTCGTCGAAGTCCGGGACGACGATCGCCGCGTGCCCGCTCGACGGGATCGCCGGCGACTCGGCCGAAACCAGGTGGACCTGCGTCTGCTCGCGCTCGAGCCAGAAGGTCCCGGGGCCGAGTCCCTCGGGTACCTCGACCGGCATGAAGCCGACCGCCGACCAGAACCCGACTTCGGCTCCGATCTTCTCCGGCGCGACCTCGAGGGCGACGTGCTGCAGCATCGCCTCATGGTCTCAGGTCGGCGGCGGGGCAGTTGGTCAGCCGAGCAGCGACCAGCCGACCGCGCCGGCGATCACGATAGCGGTCGTGTAGACCACCGCTTCGGCGGTGGTCCTCAGGTCGAGGCCGTAGGCGTGGCCGACGATCATCGAGTTGAGCCCGGTCGGCATCGCGGCCAGCAGGTAGAACGACCGCGGGATGCCGGAGAACGGCATCGAGAGCACGATCAAGAGCGTCGGCGACAGGATGAGCCGAGCGAAGATAACCCCGGCCACCGGCTTGTGGATCCGGGGCGGCAGCCGGATCGCGCCGACCCGCTCCTCTTCGGCCAGCACCGCGCCGACCGCGAAGAAGCCGACCGGCAGGATCAGGATGACCAGCACCCAGGAGATGTCGACCAGCAGGTCGGGCGCCATCCAGCCCGGGGCCAGCCAGCCCAGGATCGCGGCGTACAGCAGCGGGTTCTTGAAGAAGAAGGCCCCCAGCCGCTGCCGGAACCCTTCACCGGCGCGGGTGCCGAACGCGGCCCCAACCGCGAACGCATAGACCATCAGCCCGATGCCGCTGACCACCAGGTCGTAGACCACGCCCTGGCTGAGGTCGTCGCCGCCCATCAGGGTCAGCACCATCGGGTAGCCCAGGTATGCGGTGTTGGAGACGACCACGCAGCAGATCACCGCGCCGGCCACCGGGCTCGGCAGCTTCAGCAGGGGCACAGCGATCACCCAGCCGGCCAGCCCGACCAGGGTGACCGAGACCAGTCCCAGCGCCAGCCCGACCCCCACCCCGAGGTCGAAGTCGGCCCGGGCCAGGTTGACGAAGATGATCGGCGGGATCACGAAGTAGAGCAGGACGGTCAGCGACCGACGCGAACCGGGTCCGGCCAGCGCCGGCCAGCGGCGCTCGGCGTAGATGCCGGCCAGGACGGACGCGATGATCGCCAGGGTGATCCAGATCACGGCGTCTACCCTAGGTTGAAGCCGCCCGGCAGGTAGGCTCGCACCATGCATGACGCGGTGATCGTCGGCGGGGGCCACAACGGCCTGGTTTGCGCGGCCTATCTGGCGCGGGCCGGCCTCGACGTGCTGGTGCTCGAACGTCGCGGGCTGGTCGGCGGCGCGGCGGTGACCGAGGAGCCCTGGCCCGGCCACCGGGTCTCCAGCGCCTCCTACGTGGTCAGCCTGCTTCCGCCGCAGATCGAGCGGGAGCTGGAGCTGGCCCGGCACGGATACCGCGTCTCGATCATCTCGCCCGACTACTACGTCCCGTTCCCGGACGACTCGGCGCTGACCCTGTGGGGCGACCTCGAGCGCGACATCGAACAGATCGCCCGGTTCTCGACCGCCGATGCCGAGGCATACGCGGAGTTCGACGTCTACTTCGAGCAGATCGCCGGCCTGTTGCGCGACCTGCTGTTCGTTATCCCGCCCAACCTGGCCCTGGCCGACCTACCCCGCTGGCTGGCGCTCGGCGCCCGGATGCGGCACTGGTCGGCGCGCGACATCGCCGAGATCACCCGTCTTTTCACGCTGTCGGCCGCCGATTTCCTGGACGAGTGGTTCGTCGACGAGCGGATCAAAGGCGCGCTGGCCACCCAGGCGATGGTCGGCGCCTGGGGCGGCCCGATGAGCCCGGGCTCGGCCTACGTGCTGATGCACCACTGGATCGGCGAGGTCAACGGCCACCCCGGCGCCTGGGGCTGGGTCCACGGCGGCACCGGCGGAGTCAGCGAGGCGCTGGCCTCTTCGGCGAGGGCGGCCGGGGCCGAGATCCGGGTCGACAGCCCGGTCGACCACGTGGTGGTGAAAGGCGGCCGGGCGGTCGGGGTGGAGCTGGACAGCGGCGAGCTGGTCGAGGCGCGGCGGGTGATCTCCAACGCCCACCCGATCACCACCTACCGCGACCTGATCGGCGAGCAGCACCTGCCGGACGAGGTCGTGCGCGACATCAACCGCTTCCGCACCCGCTCCGGCTCGGTCAAGGTCAACGCGGCGCTGTCCAGGCTGCCGACCCCCTCGGCCTGGAAGGGCGAGGTCCCGGGCGACCCGCACCGCGGCCTGGTCGCGATCGCGCCGTCGATCGAGTACCTGGAACGGGCCTGGGACGACGCCAAGTACGGCCGTCCCTCGCGCGAGCCGTACGTGGAAGCGATCTTCCCCACGGTCCACGAGCCGGAGCTCACCCCCGACGACAGCCACCTGATGCTGGCCTTCGTCCAGTACGGCCCGTACGAGCTCGCCGAAGGCGACTGGGACGACCATCGTGACGCGTTCGGCGCCCGGGTGATCGAGACGCTGGCCGGGTACATGCCGGACCTGGACGGCGCGGTCGAGCAGATCGAGGTGCTGGCGCCGCCGGACCTGGAGCGGCGCTTCGGCCTGCTGGGCGGGAACATCATGCAGGGCGAGATGACCCCCGACCAAAGCTTTTTCATGCGCCCGGTCCTCGGTTACGCCGACTACACCACGCCGATCGAGGGGCTCTACATCTGCGGGGCGGGGGCCCACCCCGGGGGCGGCGTGATGGGGGTGCCCGGCCACAACTGCGCCCGGGTGGTCGGCCGCGACGCCCGCCGCAGCCGCCGCTCGGCGGCGATCGGGCGGTTGAGGGGCCGCCTGAAATGAGCTGCCGGAGTGCCCGGCAGAGCTGCTGCGGCCGGAACCGGCGCGGGCGGTGCTGCCACCGGGGCCGCGGTTCGCGGTGCTGCGGCCGGCGCAGTGGCCGGCGGTGCCGGCGCCCCGGCAACAACGCGGCGCTCGGCGTGCTCACGCTCCTCGGGCTGGTGCTGGCCGCGGCGGTGTGGTGGCGCCGGAACCCTTCGGCCTGCCCGTACGGGCAGCGGTTCTGGGTCGAGGCCCCGCACCCGCTGATCACCCGCGAGCGCCTGCGCGACGCGCTCGACCCGCGGCCGGGCGAGCGGATCCTCGAGGTGGGTCCGGGAACCGGCTACTACACGCTCGACGTGGCCGGATGGATCGGCCCCGACGGCAGCCTGGACATCTTCGACCTCCAGCAGGACATGCTCGACCACACGATGAGACGGGCGGCCGAGGCCGGCATCTCCAACCTCCACCCGACCCAGGGCGATGGCAGGAACCTGCCGTTCGGCGACGATTCGTTCGACGGTGCGTTCCTGGTCACCACGCTGGGCGAGATCCCCGACCAGGCGGCCGCGGTCGCCGAACTGGCCCGGGTGGTCAGGCCGGGCGGGCGGCTGGTGGTCGGCGAGCTGATGGGCGACCCCCACTGGGTCTCGCCGGCCGCGATCGAGCAGCACGGCGGTGCAGCCGGCCTGATCCTGGAGCGACGGATCGGGTCGTGGGTCGGCAGCTTCAGCCTGCTGCGCAAGCCGGACTAGGCGACCCGCGAAGGACCGACCGGCTCAGATCTCCTCCGGCTCCATCCTGATCGCCCCCGACGGGCACTCGGCGACGCAGATCCCGCAGCCCTTGCAGAAGTCGAGGTCGATCTCGTACAGCTCGCCGGGCCGGCCCAGCTTGATCACCGCGTTGTCGGGGCAGACCCCGTAGCAGTTGTCGCAGGAGAAGCAGTTGCCGCACGACATGCAGCGCCGGGCCTCGAACAGCGCGTTGGTCTCGTCGAAGCCCTCGACCACCTCGTCGAACGTACCCTGGCGCCGGACCGTGTCGAGCCGCGGGCGGTGGGTCCGCGGTGCGTCCGAGTAGTACCAGGTGTTGAGCGTCTCGAACGAGGCCAGCTCGGGCTCGGGGGGAGGTTCCCACGAACCGCCGCGCAGCCAGGCGTCGATGTGGCGGGCCGCCTTCTTGCCGTGGCCGATCGCCACGGTCGCCGAGCGCTCGGCCGGCACCATGTCACCGCCGGCGAACACCCCGGGGTGGCCGGTCATCAGGTCGGAGCCGACGCTGACCACGCCGTCCTCGACCTCGATGTCGGGCACGTGCTCGACCAGCGAGAGGTCGCACTCCTGGCCCAGCGCCAGCACCAGCGAGTCCGACTCGAGCTCGTCCAGCTCGCCGGTCGGCTGCGGGAAGCCGGTCTCGTCGAGCTCCATCTTCTCCAGCACCAGCTTGCCGTCGTCGGCCTTCTTGATGGTCGACAGCCAGCGCATCATCACGCCCTCCTCCTCGGCCTCCTCGACCTCGATGTCGTGCGCCGGCATCGCCTCGCGGGTGCGGCGATAGACCACCACCGCCTCCTCCGCCCCCAGCCGCTTGGCGGTCCGGGCCGCATCCATCGCGGTGTCGCCGCCGCCGTAGACGGCGACCCGGCGCCCCAGCAGCGGTTTCTCGCCGGTCTCCAGGTCGTGCAGCATCGCGACCGCGTCGAGCACGTGGGCGGCCTCGCCGGCCGGCACATAGGCGCGCTTGCCGAGCTGGGCGCCGACCGCCAGGAAGGCGGCGTCGAAACCGCCGGCCTCGAGCGGCTCGAGCACGTCGGTCACCTTGCTGTTCAGCTCCAGTTCGACGCCCATATCCAGGATGCGGGCGACCTCGGCGTCCAGCACGTCACGCGGCAACCGGTACTTGGGGATGCCGAACCGCATCATGCCGCCGGCCATCGGTCCGGCCTCGCGGATCGTGACCGCGTGGCCGAGCCGGGCCAGGAAGTAGGCGGCCGAGAGCCCGGACGGGCCGGCCCCGACCACCAGCACCCGCTTGCCCGACGACTCGGCCGCCGGCTCGGCCCGCCAGCCCTGCCTGATGCCCTCGTCGCCGAGGAAGCGCTCGACCGAGTTGATGCCGACCGCTTCGTCGAGCTGGGCCCGGTTGCAGGCGGTCTCGCACGGGTGGTAACAGACCCTGCCCATGATCGCCGGGAACGGGTTGTCCTCCATGATCTTCCGCCAGGCGCGCTCGTAGCCCTCGCCGCCCTCCTCGGCCTCGTAGAGCCACTGCTGGATGTCCTCGCCGGCCGGGCAGCCGTGGTTGCAGGGCGGCAGCCGGTCGTGGTAGACCGCCCGTTCGGTCCGCCAGCTGCCGGTCTTGTTGGCCAGGCTGGAACCGACGTCGAGCGTGATCGCGAAAGGCTTTTCCATCAGCGCGCCCCGCTCATCGCGGCTTCCCGTGGGTCTCTTTGAGCAGCATGCTGGTGTTGCTGTCGGTGTCGGGCTCGACCAGGGCCGGCGGCGGGCCTTGTTCCTTTTCCGGCGGCCGGGCCAGGTCGGTCGCCTCGCCCGGGAAGTCGGCCCCTTCGTCGTCGGCCAGCAGGCCGAACCGCTCGATGTTGCGGTCGGCCCCGGCCTGCAGGCGCTCCAGTACCTCGGTGTTCGGCTCGGGCTTGAACAGGTGGGAGAAGCGGCGCTGCAGCTTCAGGTACTCGGTGACCGGCACCCGGCGGCGGATCTTCGAGACCGCGGTCAGCTCACCGTGCTCGGCCTCGAACACCGGGAAGATGCCGGTCTCCTTGACCAGCCGGGCCAGCCGGATCGTGTCCTCCGACGCCGCCCCCCAGCCCAGCGGGCAGGGGACGAACACGTGGATGTAGCGGGCGCCGCGCATCCCGATCGCCCGCTCGACCTTTTGCTCGAGGTCGC
This sequence comes from Solirubrobacterales bacterium, assembly GCA_020438295.1. Taxonomy (GTDB): domain Bacteria; phylum Actinomycetota; class Thermoleophilia; order Solirubrobacterales; family 70-9; genus 67-14. The sequence continues at coordinate 9,573 of JAGQUV010000042.1, read as the reverse complement.
GCGGCTCGGCCACGGTCGCGGTCGCCACGTACGGGATCTCGTGCGCCATCGCGATCATCGGCACGTTCTTGCCCTGTCCGAACACGTTGCCCGGTTCCGGGCCGACCGGCTTGGTGTTGGCGGTGCGGGCGGCCGGCGGGGTCGCGCCGGAGCGCTGCACGCCGGTGTTCATGTAGCCCTCGTTGTCGTAACAGACGAACAGCACGTCGTCGTTTCGCTCGAACATGCCCGAAAGGCAGCCGAAGCCGATGTCGACCGTGCCGCCGTCGCCGGCCTGGCCGACCACCCGGATGTCTTCGCGGCCCTTGGCCTTGAGCGCCGCCGCGACCCCGGCGGCGACCGCCGGCGCGTTGCCGAACAGCGAGTGGACCCAGGGCAGCTGCCACGACGATTCGGGGTACGGGGTCGAGAAGACCTCGAGGCAACCGGTCGCGTTGGCGGCGACCAGCTTGCCGCCGCTGGCCCGCATCGCCGCGTCGAGCGTGTAGCGGGCGCCCAACGCCTCGCCGCAGCCCTGGCACGCTCGATGGCCGGAGGTCAGCGTGTTGGAGCGCTCGGTGCGGGCCTGGGTCGAGCGCTGCTCGGGGTCGAGCAGCCGGTTTCCGACCACGAAGGTCCCGGTCTGGTAGCCCTTGATCTTCTGTTCGGCCATCCCGTCCCCCCTCAGTGCGAGTCCGATGCGACGGTGCCGATGTCGCGCAGGATGTTTTCGGCGTGCGGCCCGAGTCCACGCCCGTTCTGGTTGCGGCCGATCTCGCGCTCGACCACGTCGGTCTTCAGGTCGAGGAAGTGGAGCCCGCCCGGCTCCAGCTCGCCGCCGACCACGTCGTCGAACAGCGCCCTCAACGACTTGCGGGTGATCGGCCTGCCGCCGAGCCCGGCGACCACGTCGAACACCGTGGAGTCGCAGCCGGACAGCGCCAGCCGCACGTTCTGGCCGACGATCCCGCCGGCCCCGACCGCGAACGCCTTCTCGACCACCACGACCCGGTCGGCGCCGGACAGCGCCTCGCGGACCTCGTCGATCGGCCAGGGCCGGAAGCACTTGATCGCCAGCGCCCCGATCTTCACCCCCTGCTCGCGCATCTCGTCGATCACGTCCTCGATCGTGCCCAGCACCGAGCCGAGCGCGACCACGACCGTCTCGGCGTCGTCGGCCCGGTAGCTGCGGACCAGGCCGCCCGACTCGCGGCCGAAGACCTCGGTGAACTCGGCGGCGATCTCGGGGATCGCGTCGAGCGCCTGCAGCTGCTTGGCGTGCATCAGGTACTTGACCTCGGTGAACGCCTCCGGGCCGACCATCGCGCCGATCGTCATCGGCTCGGCCGGGTCGAGCATCTGGCGCGGCTCGAACGCGGGCAGGAAACCGTCCACCTGTTCCTGCTCGGGCAGGTCGACCTGCTCGAACGCGTGGGTCAGGATGAAGCCGTCCATGCAGGCCATGACCGGCAGCGAGAGCTCCTCGGCCAGCCGGAAGGCCTGGAGGTGCAGGTCGACCGCCTCCTGGTTGGTCTCGGCGAACAGCTGGATCCAGCCCGAGTCGCGCTGCGACATCGAGTCGGAGTGGTCGTTCCAGATGTTGATCGGCGCGCCGATCGCCCGGTTGGCCAGGGTCATCACGATCGGCAGGCCGAGCCCGGACGCGTTGTAGAGCGCCTCGGCCATGAACAGCAGCCCCTGGCTGGCGGTCGCGGTGTAGGCACGGGCCCCGGCCGCCGAGGCCCCGATGCAGGCCGACATCGCGGCGAACTCCGACTCGACCATCATGTACTCGCACGGCTCGAGCTCGCCGGTGCGGACCAGGTCGGACAGCTTCTCGACGATGTGGGTCTGCGGCGAGATCGGGTAGGCCGAGATCACCTCGGGCCGGCACATGGCGACCGCGCGGGCCACCGCCTGCGAGCCCTCGAGCTGCTCAAGCATGGACGCCTCCCTCCAGCCGTTCCCGCACGAACTCGCAGGCCGCGGTCGCCGCGGCGGTGTTGGACTCCCCCAGCTTGCCGGGAAAGCGGTCGCGCAGTGCCTGGGTGACCGCATCCAGCGAGACCAGATCGCACAGCCCGGCGAAGCCGCCGAGCAAGACGCTGTTGGGCAGCGGCCGGCCGAGGTGCTCGCGGGCGATCGCGGTGGCCGGCATCGTCTGCACCCGCTCCGGCCGGAAGCCGGCGACGAACTCGGCCATACCGAGCGCCTCGAAACCGCGCTCGCTGTTGAGCAGGATGTAGCCGTCGGGGTCGAGGCCGGCGAACAGGTCCACCTGGTGGAGCAGGGTCGGGTCCTGGATGAGCACTGCGTCGGGGTGCGAGACCGGCTCCCGCGTCCGGATCGGTTGCTCGTCGATCCTGCAGAACGAGACCACCGGGGCACCGGTCCGCTCCGAACCGAAGGTCGGGAAGGCCTGGGCGTGGCGGCCCTCGTCGAACGCGGCGACCGACAGCAGCTCTGATGCGGTGACCACCCCCTGACCGCCCCTGCCGTGAATGCGTACCTGGAACAACTCTCACTCCTTGAAGGAAACGCCGTTTTTGCCGCTGCCCGCAACTTAGCAGGAGCCACGCGGAGCCCCGGCGTCGGATACCGTGGCCCGGTGAAGAAATGGATCGCCTCGGGCGCGGCGTTGGTATTGGTGGCCCTGGGCCTGGCCGGCTGCGGGAGCGATCGGTCCGCGGACCTGACCGAAGCCAGGTCGTTCGAGGGCTACGAGCTCTACTTCGCCGGTCAGCAAGCCGACGGGTTCCCGCTGACCGATGTGAGGCGCTGGGAGGCCCAACAGGACGGCGGAGCTTCTGATGACTGGAGCTTCTTCTACGGCGACTGCAGACCGGCCGGGGGCGAAGGCGGTTGCCCACTGCCGGTGGAGATCCAGAATTACCCGGCCTGCCGCCGCTCGGCCACGCTCTACGTTCGGCCACTGAATCTATTCGACTTCCGGGGGGCCAAGGCCACCTGGCGCGGCGGCGCCACACTGGATGTCTACACCGGCAACACGACGGTTGCCATCTTCTCACGCGGACGCGCCGCCGCTCGGAGAGTTGGTCGGCAGCTCAGGACCGTCAACCAGGACAACGCCTCCGGACAGCTCCCCCCGCCCGTCAGGGGATCGCTCCACGCCAGGCCGCAGTGCCCGGCAGGGGGCGGTTGACCGCCTGCGAACAACACTCGCCGGTTGCCATGGATGTACATTGTCTGTACATTCCCTATCGATGGCAACCAGAGGCCGCATCAACATCCGGGTAAACGACAGCGACCGGGAGCTGTTCGACCGGGCTGCCGACGTGCAGGACGAGAACCTCACGCAGTTTCTCGTCAGGGGCGGTCAAGAGAGGGCCGAACGACTCCTTGCCGACCGGACCAACTTCACGGTCGATGCCGACGACTGGAACGCGATCATCGAGGCGATGGAACGCCCGGCGACCCCCAAACCGGAACTGGCCGACCTGTTTTCGCGACCCCGACCCGAGTAGCCGGTCTTGGCTCGCTTCCGCGGCCCGGACCGCCTCGCCGGCGATCACAGCCTGGAAGGTTTTGGATGCGGGATCGCGTCACTCGATACCTGGTTGATCGACTATGCGCGGACCGCTTCCGCCGCGGGGTCGGCGATGACCTACACGGTTTTTGATTCGGTGCAGGAGCGAGTGGTCGGTTACCACGCCTTGACGGTCGCTTCGATCGCACATGCAGATTCGACCAACCGCACACGTAAAGGAATGCCACAACACCCGATCCCGGCCGTTCTGCTGACCCGCTTGGCGGTCGACGAATCCGTGCAGGGCCAAGGAGTTGGAGCCATGCTGCTGGACGACGCCATGAGGAGGGCCGTCTCGGTCGCCGAAGAAGCGGGGATTCGACTGCTCCTGGCTCACGCGGTGAACGCCCGGGCGCTCGATTTCTATCTGCGGTTCGGGTTCGAGTCGTCTCCCACCGACCCGATCAACGTCCAGATCCTGATCAAGGACGTGAGACTGAGCCTCGACCGGGCCGGGGGCTGACCCGACGGAGCAGAGGAGGCGGGAACCCGGGCTCAGGAGATGTACGGGGCGAGCGCGTTTCCGGCCTGCTGGGCGAACTCGACCAGCGGCTGGGGGATGACCCCGAAGAAGATCGTCACCGCGGCACCGAGCGCGGCCGGGCCGAGCAGGTACCAGCGGCGGCCGGACCCGTGGTCCTCGAACGCGTCCGGGGCGGCGCCGGCGATCACCGGCGGCAGGTCCCCGCTGTCGATCGCCGTCGCTCCCCCGCCCGGTGCTGCCGGGCCGGGGTCGGTGGCCGGTTCGGCCCGCATCCAGACGGTCGCCACCACCCGCAGGTAGTAGGCCAGCGAGATCATCGTGCCGACCGCGATCATCACGGCCAGCCAGGTCCAGTCGCCCTCGATCAGGGCCTGGATCAGGTACAGCTTGCCGATGAAGCCGGCGGTCGGCGGCAGGCCGGCCAGGGCCAGCATGGCGATGGTCAGCGGCCAGGCCACCGCCGGGTCCTCGCGCCCGAGGCCCTTGAGCGAAGCGATCCGGTCGGAGAACCCGGTACGCCGCTCGTGGATCACCACGACCGCGAACGCGGCCAGGTTCATCGCCACGTAGGCGGCCAGGTAGAAGACCAGCGCGTCGACGCCGGCCTGGGTCCCGACCACGATCCCGCACAGCATGTAGCCGGCCTGGGCGATCCCGGAGTAGCCGAGCATCCGCTTGAGCGAGCTCTGGGCCAGCGCGCCGACGTTGCCGACCACGATCGAGATCGCGGCCAGCGCGGCCAGCATCACGTCCCACTGGTCGATCAGCGGGCCGAGCGCGACCAGGAAGAAGCGGATGAAGATCGCGAACGCGGCGATCTTGGTCGCGACCGCCATGAACGCGGTGATCGGGGTCGGGGCGCCCTGGTAGACGTCGGGCGTCCACTGGTGGAACGGGGCGATCGAAACCTTGAACGAGAGCCCGACCGCGACCATGCCGACCCCGACCAGGACCAGCGAGTCGTCGAGCAGGTCCGGGCCGCCGCTGCTGAACCCTTGGGCGATCTCGGTGAACCCGGTCGCCCCGGAGCCGCCGTAGACCATGGCCAGCCCGTACAGCAGCGTGGCCGATCCGACCGAGCCGACGATCAGGTACTTGAGCCCGGACTCGAGCGACTCGCGCCGGCGCAGGTCGGTCCCGCACAGCGCGTAGAGCGGGATCGAGAGCAGCTCGAGCGCGACGAAGAAGGTGAGGATGTTCTGGGCCTGGGTCAGCATCACCATGCCGAGCACCGAGCCGAGCAGCAGCCCGAGGTAGTCGCTCTCGCCGGCCTGGGAAGAGGCCGGGTCGTCCCGGGACAATAGAATCGCCACCGCGGCCGAGACCACGACCAGCAGCGACAGCGTGACCGCCAGCCCGTCGATCCTGAGCGACCCGGCGACCAGGTCGGCCTCGGTCCCCCACTGCCAGATCAGGCAGCCCGCGGTCACCGCCAGGGTGAGCAGGGCCAGGGCCGGGCCGAACCGCTTGACCGAGTCGAACACCGCGACCAGGACCACCACGACCAGCCCGGCGGTCAGGCTGATGATCGGCGACAGCCCGGCGTAGTCGATCGTCGGGGCGTCGAAGTTCATTGGGAGGCCTCCCCGTGACCGGCTTCCCCGTTGCCGCCGGTCTCGCCGGCCGCTTCGGATCCGTGGTTCTCCCCGCCGTCGGCCCGTTCGCCGGCTCCGGCGCTGGCCACGTACTCGCCCTCGGTCCCGGCCTTCGCGTCATCGAACACGCTAACCACGTTCTCGGCCACGGCCGGCTCGGAGCTGTGGACGATCAGCTGCGGGCTGAACGCGAGCACGACCACGCAGGCCACCATCGGCACCACGACCAGCGCGTCGCGCAGCGAGATTTCCCGCGAGTCGGCGTCGTCCGGCAGCGGGTTGTGCATGGTCCGCTGGTACATCCGCAGCGCGTAGAAGGCGGCCCAGACCACGCCGCTCGACGCGATCACCGCGATCGCGACGTCGGTCTGCCAGATGCCGTTGAGGATGAAGAACTCGCCGATGAAGTTGGCCGAGGCCGGGATCGCCAGCGTGGCCATGGTGACAATCAAAAAGATCACCGCGAAGACCGGGGCCCGCTTGGCCAGCCCGCCCATCGGCCCGAGCTGCTCCGAGCCGGTCCGCTCGGCGATCAGCGCCACGACCAGGAAGGCCGGGACCACGACCAGGCCGTGGTTGACCATCTGCAGCACCGCGCCCTCGGAGCCGGACTCGTTCAGCGCGAAGATGCCGGCAGTGATGAACCCGAGCTGGGCGACCGACGAGAACCCGAGGATCAGCCGCAGGTCGAACCGGGTGAACGCCATGAACGAGCCGTAGATGATCGAGCAGAGCGCGATCACCAGCATCGCCGTCTGGAACAGCTCGGTCGCGTCGGGCATGATCGGCAGCACGACCCGGAGGAAGCCGTAGGCGCCGACCTTGGACAGCACCGCCGAGAACACGGCCAGCGACGCCACCGGGGCCGCCCGGTAGGAGTCGGGCATCCAGCCGTGCAGCGGGAAGGCCGGCATCTTGACCAGGAACGCGGCCGCGAAGAACCAGAAGATCCAGTTCTGCGAGCCGTTCGGCAGCCCCTTCTCGGTCAGCTCGGCGATCGAGAAGGTGAGCGGCCCCCCGTCGGCCGCGATCACCCCGACCGCGATCGCGCCGACCAGCATCAGCAGCGACCCGATCAGCGTGTAGACGATCATCTTCAGGGTGGCCGACTGGACCGTCACCCCGTCGCGGTCGCGTCCCCAGATGCCGAACAGGAAGTAGAACGGCACGATCATCAGGTCGAAGAAGAGGACGAACAGGATCAGGTCCTGGGCGAGGAAGGCGCCCAGGGTGGCGGTCTCGCCGGCGGCCAGCATGAAGTAGTAGAGGCCGGGCCGCTCGACCCCGCGAAGCGCGGTGAATGCGATCGCCGGGACCCAGGCCAGCGCGGTCAGCAGCACCAGGAAGACCGAGATCCCGTCGATCCCCAGGCTGTAGTCGATCCCCAGGCCGGAGATCCACTCGGTGTCGACCACGTACTGCATGCCGCCATCGGGGTCGAAGCCGGCCAGGACCGCGATCGCCAGGGCCAGGGTGATCACCGCGCCGGCGCCGGCCGTCCACGGGGCGAGCCGCTTCGGCACCAGCATGGCGATCAGTCCGAAGATCAGCGGGGTCCAGAGGATCGAGTTCAGCATCAGATGCTCCGGATCAGGAAGTAGAGGCCGATCGCGACCACGCCGAACAGCATCAGGACCGCGTAGCTGCGCAGCAGGCCGGTCTGGATCTCACGCACCCCGGCCCCGGCCGTGCGGACCAGGTAGACCGTGCCGCGGGTCAGGCCGTTGATCAGGTCGCTCTCGATGAACTCGTTGAAGAACCGGCCCAGTCCCTTGACCGGGTTGACGATCAGGAAGTCGTAGAGCTCGTCGAAGTACCACTTGTTGACCAGCAGGGCATGCACGTGGGGCAGCCGCCTGACCAGCGCCGGCGGGATCGCGGGCCGCTTCATGTAGAGGAACCAGACCAGGATCAGGCCGGCGACCGAGATCGCGGCGCCCTTGCCCAGGCCGAGCCACGATTCGCTGGTCGACGGGTGGATGTGGCTGAGCTCGGAGTCGGCGAAGGTCGGTTCGAGGAAGTTGAACACGACCTCGTCGACCCCGGGGATCTGCAGCACGCCGCCGACCAGCGCCAGGAAGCCGAGCACCGACATGCCGATCTTCATGCCGAGCGCCTGCTCGGCGATGTGGTGCTCGCTGCCGGGATAGCCGACGTCGGTGTCCTCGGGCTCCAGCGTGTGCGGGTTGACCGGCTTGCCGTGCACGACCTCGCCGGTGTCGATCAGGTGCTGTGCTTCGTCGCAGGGCGGCCCGGGCAGGATGCGGAAGACGATCCGGAACGAGTAGATCGCGGTGAGGAACGCGCCGATCAGCATCGCGGTCGCCATCAGCCCGTAGATCCCGCCGCGGAAGCTGGCGTAATCGATGATCTCGTCCTTGGAGAACCAGCCCGAGGTGGTCGGGAACGCGGCCAGCGCCAGCGCCCCGATGACCAGCATCGCCGCGGTGAACGGCATCGCCTTGCCGAACCCCTTCATCCGGTCGATGTTCTGCATGTTGGCCATCGCCGCGATGATCGAGCCGGCCGCCATGAACAAGAGGGCCTTGAAGAAGGCGTGGGTCATCAGGTGGAACAGGCCGGCCGAGTAGGCGCCGATCGAGACGCCGACGATCATGTAGCCGATCTGGCTCATGGTCGAGTAGGCGATGATCCGTTTGAGGTCGGTGACCGCGATCGCGATCGTGCCGGCGACCAGCAGCGTGATCACCCCGACCAGGGCGGAGATGTCGGCCGCGGTCGGGGCCAGGTCGAACAGCGGGTGGGTCCGGGCGATCAGGTAGACCCCGGCGGTGACCATGGTCGCCGCGTGGATCAGCGAGGAGACCGGGGTCGGGCCTTCCATCGCGTCGGCCAGCCAGGTGTGCAGCGGCATCTGGGCCGACTTGGCGAACGCGCCGACCATCAGCAGCAGGCAGATCGCGACGATCGTCCATTCGTTGGTGGTGAAGACCTCCGGGGCCCGCGCGAACACGGTTTCGTAGTCGACCGAGCCGAGCTGGCTGAAGATCAGGATCGCCGCCAGGTACAGCCCGACGTCGCCCAGCACGTTGATCACGAACGCCTTCATGCCGGCGTCGGTGGCGGTCTGCCGCCGGTACCAGAAGCTGATCAGCGCGTACGAGGCGAAGCCGACCAGCGCCCAGCCGACGGTCAGCAGGATGAAGTTGCCGGCCAGGACCAGGACCAGCATCGAGAAGACGAAGAAGTTGAGGTAGCTGAAGAACCGGTGGTAGCCGACGTCGGACTTCATGTACGAGTACGAGTAGATGTGGATCAGGGTGGAGACGCCGGTGACCACCATCACCATGTAGACCGAGAGCGGGTCGACGTAGATGCCGAGGTCGATCTTGAAGTTGCCGACCGCGGCGTACTCCCAGAGGCTGGACGCGACGTAACGCGAGTCCGACGGCTCGCCCTGGATCGCCACCAGCGCCCCGATCCCGCAGAAGAAGGCCACCGCTACCGCGCCGATCCCGAGCAGCCCGGCCGTGCGGGTCGAAAGGACCCGGAAGCCGAACCCGATGACCAGGGATCCGAGCAGCGGGAACAGCAGGACGAGCCACGCCCACGTGGCGGCGCTCATCCCTCGAGCTCCTTCATCTCGTCCACGTTGAGCGGCAGGCGCCGGCGGAACATGGCGACCACCAGGCCGAGCCCGACCACCACCTCACAGGCGGCGACCACCAGCACGATCAGGACCATGACCTGGGCGTCCTGGTTGCCCAGCATGCGGCTGAACGCGAGAAAGGCGAGCGCCCCGGCGCTCAGCATCAGCTCGAGGCAGAGCAGGATTACCACCGGGTTGCGCCGGATCATCACCCCGGCGAAGCCGATCCCGAACAACAGCGCCGAGAGCACCAGGTACCACTCGATCGCCATCAGGGGGCCTCCTTCTGTTCGCGCCGGCGCCCGGCCAGCACGATCGCCGCCACGGCGGCGACCAGCAGTAGCAGCGAGGCCGCCTC
>JAGQUV010000041.1 GCA_020438295.1 Solirubrobacterales bacterium | reverse complement strand
GGACACGTAAGCCATCTCGCGGCGTAGGGAGCCGACATCTATCCGGCGCAGGTCCGCTCCGTCGACCGAGACGGAGCCTTCGGTCGGGTCGTACAGCCTCGCGATCAGGGAGACCAGGCTGGTCTTGCCTGAGCCGGACGGACCGACGATCGCCACACGGGACCCGGGTGGAACCTCGAGGTCGACCCCGGCCAGTGCCTCGGGCGTGGACGGCGAGTAGCGCAGCCGGACCGACGACATGGTGACCCGGCCGTCGCCGGCCGGCAGGGGCGGCGCGCCTTCCGGCGAGCTGATCTCCGGAGCGCGGTCCAGCACCTCGAACAGCCGGTTACCCGCCGCGATCGCCCGCTGCCCCATACCGAGCGCCATGCCGACCATCCGCAGCGGCGAAGAGAGCATGATCATGTAGGTGTAGAAAGCGGTGAACTGGCCGAGATCGAGGCTACCGTTGATTACCTCGTGGCCGCCGATCAGCAGGACCAGGACGGTGCCGATCTGGGGCAGGGCACCGATCAGCGGTGAGAAGAAGGCCTGGATGCGGGTCGAGACGATGCTCTGGTCGAACAGCCTCGAGACCGAGGCCCGGAACCGATCGAGCTGGCGATCTTCCTGGGCGAATGCCTTGACCACCCGGACCCCGGTCACGTTCTCCTCCGCCTCCGCGGTCAGCTCGGCGATTCTCTGCTGGACCTCCTGCATCGCGGGTCGCGAGAGGCGGGAGTAACGCACCGCGGTGATCACCACCAGCGGAGTCGGAAGCAGCGCGATCAGGGCGAGTACGGGATTTATCCAGATCATCACCGCGGCGGCGAGGACGACGGTCAGGAAGCTCTGCGAGAAGAAGATCAGCCCGTATCCGAGGAAGAACCGGATCGCCTGCAGGTCGACGGTCGCCCTGGACATCAGCTGTCCGGTCTGCCGGGAGTCGAAGAAGCCCAGCTCCAGACGCTGAAGATGGTCGTAGAGGCTCTGCCTGAGGTCGTACTCGACCGCCAGCGAGACCCTGCCGGCGACGATGCGGCGCACCATGGTCAGCCCCAGCCGTAGGATGGCCGCCCCGATGATCAACCCGACCAGAGGAAGCAGCTTCTCCTTCTCACCCGACTCGATCGCGTTGACCGCCTGGCCGATCAGCCAGGGGATCAGCACGGTGATCGCCATCGCGGCCCAGGCGAAGACCAGCGAAATCCACAGCGAACGGCGGTGGGGCCGGAGGAAGCCGAGCAGTCGCCTGAAGGTGGGCATCCCACCGACTATACAAAATGAAGTATTGATGGCTCGGCCCTTCCCGGCCGGGGCTCGATGTCGGGGGTCGGACCGGCGATGAACCCGCGGCTGACCGGGATCCTGATCTGCCCCCACTGTGGCGGCGAAATGCGCGAGAACGGGGGCGCGCTCATCTGCAGCGCCGGCCACACCGCGAACATCGCCCGCCAGGGCTACGTCAGCCTGCTCGGCCCGCATTCGGGCACCCACACCGCCGATTCGGCCGCGATGGTTGCGGCCCGGGAGCGATTCCTCGGGGCCGGACATTTCGAGCCGATCGCCGATGCCGTGGTCGCGGAGGTCCGGACTGCCATCGGCCATGACTACGTCGCGGCCGACCAGGCACGGACCGCCGAGCACCGCGACCACCTCCGGGCCGCAGGCGCACGGACCGCCGGCGACCGTGAAGGTGCGCCACCCGCAGGCGCACGGACCGCCGGCGAGAGTCAGGGCGCTCCCGCAGTTGCCCCCGGCGAAGAGCCCCTGCTGCTCGACCTCGGCTCGGGGACCGGCTACTACCTGGCCGCGGGGCTCGCCTCAGACGAACAGGCCGTCGGCCTGGGCATCGACAACTCGAAATACGCCGCCCGGCGTGCCGCCAGATGCCACCCGCGGGCCGGTGCGATCGTCGCCGACATCTGGGACGGCCTGCCGGTCCGCACCGGCGCGGCTACCGTCGTGCTCAATGTTTTCGCGCCGCGCAACGGCGAGGAGATCCGCAGGGTCCTCGCGCCGGGTGGAACGGTCGTCGTGGTCACTCCGACCGAGCGGCACCTGAATGAGCTGCGCCGGCCGTTCGGGATGATCTCGGTCGATCCCGAAAAGCGCTCACGTCTGGACCGATCGCTCGGCCCGTTGACCGGCACCAGGGAGAGCCGGCTGGTCGAGTGGCGGATGGACCTCGGTTGCGAGGCGGTGGCCGATCTGGTCGCCATGGGCCCGAGCGCCGGCCGGCTCGAACCGTCTGCCTTCCAGGCGGCGCTCCGGCGGCTGCCCGACCCGGCCCCCGTCTCCGGCGCGGTCCGGATAACCATCGCGGCCGGTTGACCGCCCGACGGCGGTCCGGGCTCGCCGGCCCCGGTCAACGCCCAGCCGGCCCCGGTCAACGCCCAGCCTGCCCCGATGCCGCCCATCTGCGCCGGCCCCGACCGAGACTGGGTGCAATTGGCACGCAAATGGCATAGAAAGTGCACGCGGAGTCGGCGGCGAGCACGCCCGCGGGTGGTGCGGACCAGGCCCGGCCCGGCCAAGAACGGGCCCGGGCAAGAACCGGCCCGGCCAGGAACGGGGCCGGCGGGCGGCCGGGACGGCGAACATTCGAGACGGAGGAGCGACATGACCGATCGCAAAGACGCATCCGAATTCACCCGGGCGGCCAACCGGGCGGTGCTCGACGAGCTCCCGTTCGACGACCTCCAGGACTTCGAGGATGCCTCCCGGGGCTTCATCGCCCCGCTACCGGCAGGCCACGTGGTCAAGGAAGACGGCGATTTCGTCTACGACAGCGCTCGGCTGGCCTTCACCGAGGGCCGCGAGGAACCGCCGGAAACCGTGAATCCGAGCCTGTGGCGGCAGGCCCGGCTGGTCGCCAAAGGCGGGTTGTTCGAAGTCTGTGACCGGATCTACCAGGTTCGCAACCTCGACATCTCGAACCTGACCGTGATCGAGGGTGATACCGGGGTGATCGTGGTCGATCCCCTGATCTCGGCCGAAACCGCCCGGGCGGCGCTCGACCTCTACTTCGAGCACCGCCCGAAAAGGCCCGTGGTCGCGGTAATCCACTCGCACAGCCACGTCGACCACTACGGTGGCGTCCGCGGGGTTGTCGACGAGAACGACGTGCGTGACGGGAAGGTGAAGATAATCGCCCCGGACGGTTTCCTCGAGGCCGCCGTCTCGGAGAACGTTATGGCCGGCAACGCGATGTCGCGGCGGGCGATGTTCCAGTTCGGGCCGCTGCTCGCCCCGGACGAGAAAGGGACGGTGGGGGTCGGGCTCGGCTCGGGCATATCGCTGGGCACGGTCACCCTGATCCCGCCGACCGATCACATAGCCGAGGACGGTCAGCGCATGGTGATCGACGGCCTCACCTTCGAGTTCATGCCGACCCCGGACACCGAGGCACCGGCCGAGATGCACTGGTTCATCGAGGAGCTGAACGCGGTCACCGCGGCCGAGAACTGCGTTCACACGCTTCACAACACCTACCCGATCAGGGGGGCGCAGGTCCGTGACCCGCAGGCCTGGTCGCACTACCTGAACGAGACGATCGAACGCTGGGGCGGCCGGGCTGAAGTCATGTATGGCATGCACCATTGGCCGGTCTGGGGAAGCGACCGCGTGGTCGAGATGCTGAGCAAGGGCCGCGACGCCTATCGCTACATAAACGACCAGACCCTGCGCCTGGCCAACCACGGCCATACGCCGAACGAGATCGCCGAGCTGCTCGAGCTGCCGGATTCGCTCGCAGGGCACTGGGCGACCCGTGGCTACTACGGGACGGTCAGCCACAACGTCAAGGCCACCTACACCCGCTACCTGGGTTGGTACGACGGCAACCCGGCCAACCTGAACGGCCTGCCCCCGGTCGAGGCAGCCGACCGCTATGTCGAATTCATGGGAGGTGCCGAACAGGTGCTGTCCCGGGCGCGGGAGTACTTCGAGCGGGGCGAGTACCGCTGGGTGGCCGAAGTGGTGAACCGGGTGGTGTTCAGCGACCCGTCCAACCAGGAGGCGCGCGATCTCGAAGCGGACGCGATGGAGCAGCTCGGCTACCAGGCCGAGTCGGCGACCTGGCGAAACGCGTACCTGACCGCGGCCCAGGAGCTCCGGCTTGGCAGTCCGGACCTGCCGATCTCCGCCGATACGGCCAGTCCCGATTCGATCGCGGCGCTCACCCTCGAGATGATCCTGAACTACCTCGGCATGCGACTGAACGGACCGGACGCCGCCGGCCGGGAGATCACGCTCAACCTGGTCTTCCCGGACACCAACCAGGATGCCTGGCTGAAGCTCTCCAACGGGGCGCTCAGCCACTCGGTCGAGCGATCGGCACCGTCACCCGACGCGACCGTAAGGCTGGACCGGAGCACCCTGAACTCAATCGTCACCGGCCGACTGGGGCTCGAGCAGGCGATCTCGTCCGGCCTGGTCAGGGCCGAGCCGGACGCCGGGCCGCTGACCGAGCTAATCGGGCTGCTCGACGAGTTCAGCCTCTGGTTTCCGGTGATCGAGCCCTGAGCGGGCCGGACGGCCGGACCCGGTCGATCCGCCAGGGGCCGGGACCGGCGCGGTTAGGCTAGGGTGGTTGCCATGGAAGATCGGCCCGAAGCAGGCGAAGATCGGCCCGAAGCAGGCCCCGAAAAAGCGGCCGGGAGCAAAGCCGTCCACCGCGTTCTCCTGGTCGCCGACGAGCGGTTCAGGGGAACCGAGTTCGCCGACGAGCTGAGGAGTCACCTGGAAGGGCGCTCGGCCGAGGTCGAGGTTTTCGTGATCACGCCGGCGCTGGCCCACTCCGGGCTCGAGCACGAGATGGCCGGCATCGACGGCCCGATCGAGGAGGCCAAGGAGCGGCTCGCTTCGATCATCTCCGAGCTCGACTCGGTCGGCATCGCGGCCACCGGTGAGGTCGGTGACAGCGACCCGGTCGTGGCGGTCGGCGACGGGGTCAGGGAATTCGGGGCCGACGAGATCGTGGTCGTAGGGCACGCCGAGGGGGAGCGTGAGTACGCCGAGAAGGATCTCTGGAACAAGCTGAGGACCGCTGTGCACGAGCCGATGGTCGCGCTGATGGTCGGCAAGGGAGACGGTGACGGCTCACCGGGCGTGGTCGAGATCGATCGAGAGCCGGCCAAGGAGCTGACCGAAGAGGAGGTTATCCAGCGAACCAGGAACGTCCCGCCGATACGAAAGCAGGACATCGTGGCGATCCTGTTCGGCTTCGTCGGCACGTTCGCGATCGCGCTGATGGCGGTCGACTCCGGAGTGTCCGACAACGGAGACATCTCGGGCGGTTCGGCCGCGATCCTGCTCCTGGCGATGGGCGTATTCATCATCAACGTCGCCCACACGGTCGCCGTGCTGGTCTTCGAGAGCGTCCACTACGAGGGGGTCTGGGAAAGGTTTATCGCCTGGTCGGCGATCGCGATCACCGCGTTCTCCCTGGTGGCCTCGGTCATCTTCTGGCAGGCCTGACCGAAGCCCGGCCTGCAGGTTTGCGCCCGGGCCCCGATTTGGGGCCGGTGGGCTTGTAGAATGACCAATCGCAAGGGCCGTCGCCCGTGAGCAGGGGTGGCGGTCACCGAATAGGGAGAAACTGAATAGATGGGAGAACCAGGCGGCCATGGCTGATGAGCGGGCAAGCGTGCTGGTCGTAGTCGGAACACGTCCGGAGGCGATCAAGTTGGTGCCGATGATCCTCGCCCTGCGGGAGAGCGAGGTACTGAAACCGCTGGTCGTGTCGACCGGCCAGCACCACCGCATCGTCAACGAGGTTTTCGCCCTGGCCGGGATCGAGCCCGACTTCGAGCTATGGGTGGGCGGGGCCCGCAACCAGCTGAACGACCGCGTCCGCGAGGTGATGGGCAGGCTCGACGACTTCTGCCGGGAGCAGTTCGGGGCCGACGGCACCCGGGCCGACCGCGAGCGCATATCCACCGGCGAATACCCGATGGCCGTGCTCGTCCATGGGGATACGACCTCGGCCATGGCGGCAGCGCTCGCATCGTTTCATCTGCGAATCCCGGTGATCCACGTCGAGGCGGGGCTGCGGACCGGCTCGACCCTGACACCGTTCCCGGAAGAGCTCAACCGGCAGTTGATCTCGTCGATCTCCTGCTTTCACCTGGCTCCGACCTCGCACAACCTCCAAAACCTGATCCGGGAGAACGTTCCGGTCGAGCAGATCTACATCACCGGCAACACCGGGATCGATGCCCTGTATTGGGCGGCCGGCCTCGACGTCGAGATCGCCGACCCCGAAGTGAGAGAGCTGTATCACTCCGACCGCCGCCTCGTGATCGTAACGGCCCACCGGCGCGAGAACTGGGGTGCCGGACTGGACGGGATCGCGGCCGGCGTCAGGGCCCTGGCGATCGAGCACCCCGAAGTTTCGTTCATCGTCCCGATGCATCCCAACCCCGAGGTCAGGTCTCAGTGGGAGGTCCTGGCAGATGTTCCGAACGTCTGTCTGACCGAGCCGGCTCCCTACGCCGAGTTCGCCAAACTGCTGACCCGGTCGTTCCTGGTCATCACCGATTCCGGCGGAATCCAGGAGGAGGCTCCTTCCTTGAACAAGCCGGTGCTGGTCGCCCGAGAAACGACCGAAAGGGAGGAAGGCGTGGAGGCCGGGACACTGCGGCTGGTCGGGACCGATCCCGAGCTGATCCTGCGGGAGACCTCGATCCTGATCGACGACGAACGGGCCTACAGGGCGATGGCCGAGGCAGAGAACCCCTACGGTGACGGCAGGGCGGCCGAGAGGATCGTCAAGTCGCTCTGCCACCTCTATCTGGGTGGTCCCAACCCGGCCCAGTTCCGGTCCAACTATTCCCGTCGAGCCGTGGTCAAGGCGGCCGGTTACGAGATAGCCGACATCCTCGGCGGCGGGCTCGATCCGCGCATGGTGGCTGCCTCGGAGCGCGGTGAAGGGGGAGACGAAGAGCCGGTGGACGAGATCTGGCCGGATGCCGGCGCCGTGGCCGAGTCGGAGGCTGGCAGCTGATCCAGCCTGCGGCCGAATGCCTGGCCCGGCCATGAGCGGGCCGTTGGCCACCTGGTGGCTTCCATTCCAGGGCCTGCCGCTGTTTCCCGAGGTCCTATTCTCGATCGCTTTCCTGATCATCCTGGCGATGCTGGGCTGGACCGGAATCCTCTTCTTCCGCGGTTTGAGGGCCGATCGCGAGGCCGTCGAGAGCGGGGACGACGAGCGGTTCGAATGGGTGTTCGTGGTTCCGGCGCTGAACGAAGAGGTGACCATCGCCGACAGCATCGAGCGTCTCAGGCAGATCGAGGTCGAGCGGAAACGGATCGTGGTCGTCAACGACGGGTCCGATGACCGCACCGGCGAGATCCTTGCCTCGTTTGACGACGCCGACCTGACCGTGATCGAGCGCCGGCCGCCGAATGCCCGCCAGGGCAAAGCGGCGGCGCTCAACCACGCCTACGCCGAGATCAGTCGCAACCTTCCGCTCGACCCCGACTCGACCATCATTTGCATCGTCGATGCCGACGGCCGGATCACCCCCGACAGCCCGGGATACGTAGCCCACCACTTCCTCGACCCGCAAGTCGGAGGGGTCCAGTCACTGGTCCGGATCTACAACCGTCACCGCGTTCTGACCTGGTTCCAGGACCTCGAGTTCTCGATCTATGGGCACCTGTTTCAGGCAGGGCGCAATCGTTGGGGTACGGCCGGTATGGGCGGCAACGGCCAGTACAACAGGCTTTCGGCACTGTCCTCGGTCGACACGTCGTCAGGGAAGTCCGGAGCCGATCGAGCACCGGACCCCGATGGTGAGCGACTCAAAGTCCGGAGCCTCGGTCCCTGGCGCGACCGCCTGACCGAGGACCAGGACCTCGGCCTCCGACTGATTCTGGCCGGATGGCGGTCCAGGCAGGAGAACCGGGCCCAGGTCGACCAACAGGGGCTCCCCGGCCTCAGGCCGCTCTTTCGGCAACGCACGCGCTGGTCCCAGGGAAACCTCCAGGCGATGGGCCTTGTCGGCCCGATCGGAAGGTCCGACTTGTACCCGCCGGCCCGTTTCGAGTTGGTGGTCTACCTGCTCATGCCGGTTCTGCAGGGAATCGTGGGCCTGTCCCTGCTGGTGGCTGTCGTGCTCGCCGTCGGCGGGACCGGCATAGTGTCGGGCAGCTTCTGGTGGCTGTTGTTCATCTATGTTCTCGGGTTCGGTGGCACGGTCATGGGCTGTCTTTCAGCCCGCTTCAGCACCGAGCCAGATCTGGCCGGGCTGGGTAAGGGTCTGCTCTCGGCCCAGGTCTATGCTTTCTACTCCTGGCTCTTGTGGCCGGTCCTGCTGCGATCGGTCGCCCGGCAGACGATCGGCCGGGACGGCTGGGTGAAGACGGCCCGCGAGAAGATCTGACCGCCGCCGTCAGTCCCGCGGGGCGTAGCGGTGGTGGAGCATCAGGTCATTGCCGTCCGGGTCGGTGAACAGGGCCATGTGACAGACCCCGGTATCGAAGATCTCGCCCTGGAAGTCGACGCCCTTGCCTTCGAGCTCGGAGCGGGCCGCGGCGACGTCATCGACGTGAAGCGCTATGTGGGCGAGCTTCTGTGGCTGGAACTCGAAGCCCATGTTGCCGGGCTCCCAGATCGCGAAACAGGTCTCGCCGACCCAGAACTCGTTGTCGGCCTTCGGGTCCGGCTTCAGGCCGAGGGTCTCGACGTAGAACTTGCGCGAGCGCCCGGCGTCGGTTGACGGAATCCCGATGAAATCCAATTTTTCTGTCATGTACCGAGCCTAATCGGTAATTGCGCGCGGTCCGAATAGTCTTGTGCCGTGGCTGACTCATTTGGTCAGATACTTCCGTACGCGATCGGGGTGGCGATCAGCCCGGTGCCGATCATCGGGGTGATCCTGATGCTGGCGACGCCCCAGGCCCGCAGCAACGGGCCCGCGTTCCTGCTCGGATGGGTAGTCGGGTTGGCCCTGCTGGGCACGGTGGTGCTGCTGGTCTCGGGCGGCGGCGGGGCCGATGCGGGCGATAACCCGGCCAATTGGACCTACGTGCTCAAGCTGCTGCTCGGGCTACTGCTGCTCGTGGTGGCGTTCCGGCAGTGGCATGGCCGGCCGCGGGAGGGCGAGCCGGGCTCGATGCCGAGCTGGATGGAAGCGGTCGACCGGTTCACCACCGGCCGCTCGGTCGCGCTGGCGGTGGCGCTTTCGGCGGTCAACCCGAAGAACTTCGCGCTCACCGTCGGTGCGGCGGCATCGATCGCCGCGACCGGCTATTCGGCCACGGCCCAGGCCGTCGGGCTGGTCGCGTTCGTGGTGATCGCATCAGTCGGGGTGGCGATCCCGCTGGCGATCTACTTCCTGGCCGGCGACCGCTCCGGCAGGATGCTGAGCGAGCTGAGGTCCTGGATGAGCCTGCACAACGCGGCGATCATGGCGGTGCTTTGCCTGATCATCGGGGCCAAGCTGATCGGCGACGCGATCAGCGGCTTTGCGGTCTGAACCGGCCTCCGAGTTCGGACCCTCAGATACTTCCTGTTCCCTCATCTTCACCGTATCCGTGTCGGCCCAGCTTCCGCCCGTCGTTCTAGTATCGACAGAGGTGAGCGACGGATTCTCGAGGCGGGAATTCCTGCGACGCGGGGCGGTCGCCGGAGTCGCGCTGGCCCTGCCCGGCTCGCTTGGGTGCTCCGGCGGTCAGACCAGGCGGGACGGACCCAAGGTGGTGATCGTCGGCGCCGGGTTGGCCGGCCTGAGCTGCGCCTACCGGCTTGCCCAGGGCGGTCTGTCCAGTTCGCTCTTCGAAGCCAACCCTTCCCGGCTCGGGGGACGGTGCTGGACGGCCCGGGGCTTTGCCGGCGGGCAGACGGCCGAGCACGGGGGAGAGTTCATCGACTCCCGTCACCGCAGGATCCGCGCGCTGGCCCGTGAATTCGGCCTCGAGCTGAACGACACCTTTGCCGTGTCCGACCCCGGCTCGTCCCGCTGGTGGCTCAACGACCGGCGCCGCCGGGCGATCCGCGGCCGTCCGGACTGGCGGCAGTTCGAGCGGGCGCTGACGGCCGCGGCGCGGCGGGCGGGGCCGTTCCGGTTCGACCGGGCGACTCCGGCGGCCCGGGCGATGGACGAGATGACCGCCGCGCAATGGATGGACGTGAACCTCACCGGAGGCAGTGCCGGCCTGGTCGGACAGCTGGTCTGGGCCGAGATGGCGAGTGAGTTCGGCCTCGACGCCGATCGTCTGAGCGCACTCAACCTGATCGTCCAGTACCTCGTGCCGGCGCCCGGCGCCGACGAGCGGTACACGATCCGCGGGGGCAACGACCAATTGGTGGAAGGGCTCGCGGCGGCGCTGCCGGACGGCACGATACGCCGCGACGCGCCGCTGGAGGTGCTCCGCCGGCGGCGCAGGGGAGGGGGCTACGGGTTGCGCTTCGCCGGAATCGACCGGGAAGCCGTGGCCGACCACGTGGTGCTGGCCCTTCCGTTCAGCACCTTGCGCGAGGTCGACCTCGGTCTTGCCGGGCTCAGTCGCAAGCGGCTGGCCTGCATCGACCAGCTCGGCATGGGCACCAACGCGAAGCTGCTGATGCAGTTCGACCGGCGCCCCCGCCGTTACGGCGACTGGAGTGGCTACCTGACCAGCGACTCCCCTTACCTGCTCACCTGGGAGAGCACCTTGGGCCAGCCCGGCCGGTCGAGCATCATCACGACCTTCTTCGGCGGCCGTTCGGGAGCGGCGGGCCTTGCGGCCTCCGGGGCCCACGCCCCGACCGTGCCGGGCGAGGTCGGGCGCAACCTGGGGAGCCTGACCGAGGACGGTGGCACCGGGATCACCGGGCTGGGCCGGGGCTTCAACGGAAAGGCCTGGACCGATCGCTGGGTGTCCGACCGCTGGGCCCGGGGGTCGTATGCGGCATTCCTGCCGGGGCAGCTCACCCGCTACTACGGCTATGCCGGGCGCTCGGAGGGCCGGATCCACTTCGCGGGCGAGCACACCGCCGTGGCCGACCAGGGCTACCTCGAAGGGGCGGTTCGCTCCGGAGAGCGGGCCGCCGCCACGATCCTCGCAACGGCGCGCTAGCCCCGTTTTCCGGGCTTCAGAAAGCCCATAGGGCTCTCTCAGAGTTCTCTCAAGGTCCTGCTTCACGATCGATTCAGTGCCGGTGAGGAACCGGAAAAGTCAATCGGAAGGAAGTCATGAAGAAACCAATCGCAATAGCCGCAGCAGTGGTCGCCCTCGGAGCGGCCGGTACCGCGATCGCGGCGCCGGGGGGCGGTGTTTTCGGCGGCGACAGGGACGAGCACCAGGCCGAGTTCGCCAAAGACCTCGCCCAGCGGCTCGACGGCGTCAACGCCAACGAGGTCGAGAAGGGGCTCGACGAGATCCACGCCGAGCGCGAAGCCGAGATGCTGAACGAGCGGGCCAAGGGCTTGGCATCGCAGCTCGACGGGGTCAGCGTCAAGCAGGCCAAGGCGGCGCTGGAGAGCGTTCACAAGCAGCTCGAGTCCGAGGGCACCCGGCCGGATCCGGACCAAGTCGACAAGCAGCTGGCCGACCAGCTCGGCGTCAGCCCCGACGACATCCAGAAGGCCCACCAGGCCGAAGCAGAGGCCCGGCTCGACCAGGCGGTCGAGGACGGCAGGTTGACCGAGGAACAGGCCGACCAGATCCGCGAGCAGATCGAGAACGGTGAAGCTCCGGTTCCCGGCGACGGCCCTCCGGGCCCCGGGATGGGCCCTCACGGCGGCCCCGGTGAAGGCTTCGGTCCCGGGCTCCCCCCGGACCGGGCCGCCCAGGATGGCGGTGCCTGACCCGGCATGAAGCCTGCCGGACAAACGGCCGGGACGGCCACCGCCAGGTCGGATGAAAGTATCCGGCTGTGATGTCATCACCGACCGTCCTGGTGGTCGACGACGACCCCGGTATCCGCGAAGCCCTCGACCGCGCCCTGCGGCTCGAGGGCTTCGCCGTGTCCACTTCGCCCGACGGCGAGTCTGCCCTGCTTGCGACCGAGGCGGACGGGCCGGATCTGATGGTGCTCGACCTCGGCCTTCCGGGGACCTCCGGGATCGAGGTGATCCGGAACCTGCGGCGGACCGGTCACGACCTGCCGATCTGCGTGCTTTCGGCCCGCGACGAGGTCGCCGACCGGGTGGAGGGTCTCAGGGCCGGAGCCGACGACTACGTGGTCAAGCCGTTCGAGCTGGACGAACTGGTGGCCCGCCTGCAGGCCCTGCTCCGCCGCCGGCCTTCGGAAGTCAGCACCCCGATCCAGGTAGGCGAGCTGAGGATCGATCCGGCGCGGCGGCAGGTCCGTCTCGGGCAACGGGAACTCGAGCTGACCGCCCGCGAGTTCGAACTGCTCGAGGTCCTGGCTCGGCATCCCGGAATCGTGCTGTCCCGGGCACAGCTTCTGGAGCAGGTCTGGGGCTACACGTTCGAGGTCGACGGGAACGTGGTCGACCAGTTCATCTCGTACCTCCGCCGGAAGACCGAGGAAGGGGGCGAGCCGCGGATCATCCATACGGTCCGCGGGGTCGGGTTCGTGCTCAGATCGTGAAGATGAGGCGCACCCTGAACAGCCTGCGCGGCCGGGTGGCGGTGGGTGCCACCGCCACGGTGGCGGTCGTCCTGCTGCTGGTCGGGGTGGTGGCGGTGACCTCGTTCGCCGACCGCGAACGCGACCGGATAGACCGGCAGCTCACGTCCCGGCCGGCGCCGGAGCTCGCCCGCGCACTCGGAGCGGGTCCGGACGGTTCGGATCCGGTGCCCGGGCCACCCGGTGACGGAGCGGCCGCGCCAGCCCCCGGATCGGGTGAACCAACGACCGAGCTCGGCCCCCGGGTCCTCCGTCCGACCGGCGAGTACGTGCGATTGATTTCCGGCGGGGAGGTGATCCGGGCCGTTGACGCCCCGCCAGATCTGCCGGTCCCCGAGGAGCCCGGGCTGCGGACCCTCAGTGACGGCGGGACCAGCTACCGTTCGCTGGCCCGCGCGGCGGCCCCCGGGGCGCTGATCGAGATCGGGATCGACCTGGATGAGTCCGATGCGCGGATCGCCGAGCTGCGCGACCGGCTGCTGCTGATCGGACTGGCCGGCGTTCTGCTGGTTGCCGCGCTCAGCTGGTGGTTGGCCGGCCTCGCCCTGCGGCCGCTCGGGGCACTGCGGGAAGAGGCAGGCCGAGTGAGCGGCACCGACGACCTCTCGAAACGGGTGGACCCCGGAAAGAGCCCGGTCGAGGTCGAACAACTGACCGACAGCATCAACGCGATGCTGGCCCGGCTGGAGCAGTCAGCCGCAGATACGCAACAGGCGCTGGAGGCAACCCGTCGCTTTGCCGGCGATGCCGGTCACGAGCTGCGGACCCCGATGACCGCCCTGCGGGCCAATCTCGGCGCGATCCGGCGCAACCCGGAACTGGACCGGGCGGAGCGAGCCGCTGCGCTGGAACAGATGGAGGCCGACGCGGCCCGGATGATGCGGATGCTGGGAACGCTGCAGACGCTGGCCCGTGGCGATTCCGCCGCCGTGCTGCCGCAGGAACAGGTCGAGTTGACCGCTCTGGCCGGTTCGGCGGTCGAGTCGGCCCGGCGCCGCCATCCGTCCGTCGGATGGAGACTGGAAGTTCCGTCCGGAGAGATCGCGACCGAAGGCTGGCCCGACGGACTGCGCGCGATGATCGACAACCTGCTTGAGAACGCGGCCAGGCACGGAAGGAACGGGGGCGAAGTAGCGATCACCGTTTCCGGTGACGGCGATTCGATCCTGGTAACCGTCGATGACGACGGAGACGGGGTGCCCGCCGACCAGCGGGATCGTATCTTCGACCGCTTCGAGCGGGGCGGCTCGGCCGACGCCGACGGTTCGGGCCTTGGCCTGTCGCTGGTTCGCCAGCAGGCGAGGCTCCACGGAGGAGAGGTCACGGTGGGCGAAAGCCCCGCGGGCGGAGCCCGTTTCCGGGTTTCGCTGTCGAAGACGGGACCCGGCTGACCGCCGTGAACGCGCCGCACCGCTGCCGGTGTCATGATCCGGCCCGTGGACCAGACACGGGGCGCACCGGACACCGAACAGTCGCTTCGCGAGAAGGCGGTCAAGCGGATCAAGGAGAAGCGCGAGTTCCGCGGGCACCTGCTCACCTATCTCGCGGTGAACGCATTCCTGGTGGTCATCTGGGCGCTAGCGGGGGCCGGCTTCTTCTGGCCGGTGTTCCCGATCGTGGGCTGGGGCCTGTTCGGGATCGTTCCCCACGCCTGGCGCGTATATGGCGGTCGGGACGAGATCACCGAGGAACAGATACAGAAAGAGATGAGGCGGATCGGGGACTGATCCGCCTGCCGAAAGGAGACCGATGATCACGCAAATGACCGACCTGCCGGATGGCGTTCTGGGATTCGAGGCGAAAGGCCGGGTCACCAGTGACGACTATGCCGACGTGATGATCCCGGCGGTCGAGGCGGCCCTGGACGAGCACGACAAGGTCAGGCTGCTGTACCTGCTGGGCGACGAGTTCGTCGAGTATTCGGCCGGGGCGGCCTGGGACGACACCAAGATCGGGATGGAGCACCTGTTTTCGTACGAGCGGGTGGCCGTGGTCACCGACCACAACGACTACCGGGTGGCGATCAAGGGCTTCGGTTTCCTGATGCCGGGCAAGGTGAAGGTCTTCGGTACCGACGAGCTCGACGCCGCCAAGACCTGGGTCAGCGAGGACTGACCCGCCGGCGACAACCGGGTCGACGCGGCCCCGGCGGCTGTCGGGGCTGCGGACCCCGGTTTCCCGAGCTCTAATCGAAACCGCCAGGCCGGCGGCTATCGTGGCTGCCGGTGAAGAAGTGGGGGGCGCTCATATTCCTGGCCGCGGCCCAGTTCCTGATGGTGCTGGACCAGGCGGTGATGAACGTGGCGATTTCCCAGCTGGTCGAGGATTTCGACACCAACGTGACCACGATCCAGGCGATCATCGCCTTCTACGCGCTGGTCATGGCCAGCCTGATGATGATCGGCGGCAAGGTCGGTGACATCATCGGGCGCCGGCGTGCTTTCGGCGCGGGCCTGGTGATCTATGCGACCGGGTCGGCGACCACCGCCGTGTCGGGAAGCGTCGCGGTGCTCGCCCTCGGCTGGTCGGTTCTCGAAGGGGTCGGTGCCGCGCTCGTGCTGCCGGCGATGATCGCGCTGGTTGCCGGCTCCTACACCGGCAGGGACCGGGCGCTGGCATACGGCGTCCTGGGCGGTGTGGCGGGGGCCGGCATCGCGGTCGGCCCGATCCTCGGTGGCTGGGCGACGACCGAGGCCTCCTGGCGGCTCGTCTTCGTCGGCGAGGTGCTGGTCGCGCTGGGCATCCTGGCCGGAGTCCGCTCGATCCGCGAGCCGCAGCGGACCGGTGGCGTCAGGCTCGACTGGGTCGGAGGGGTGCTTTCGGCCGGCGGGCTGGCGCTCACGGTGTTCGGCGTGCTGAGGGCGAGCACCTGGGGCTGGCTGGAGCCGCTCGATTCCCCGGTCGAGCCTTTCGGCTTCTCGCTGACCCCGTTCGTGATCGCGGCCGGGATCCTGATCCTGGCCGGATTCGTCGCCTGGGAGCGGCGACGCGAGGACCGGGGGGAGCAACCTCTGGTTCGCCTCAGCCTGTTCAGGATCCCTACGCTCAGGGGCGGAGTCGCAATGCTGCTGGCCCAGAACATGATCCTGATGGGGATCTTCTTCACGGTCCCGCTCTACCTGCAGGTGGTCCAGGGACTTGACGCGCTCGAGACAGGGGTGCACATGCTCCCCGCCTCGTGTGGCCTGTTCGTGGCGGCGCTGGGCGGCTCGGTGCTCTCGCGGCGCTTCACAGCGCGGCTGCTGGTCCGGATCGGGCTCGGGATCGTTTTCATTTCGACCTTCCTGATGCTCGGTACGATCGATTTCACGCTCGACAGCACCAGCTTCATGGTCGCAATGGGTGTGCTCGGCATCGGCATGGGGCTGTTCATCTCTCAGCTCGGCAACTCGGTCCAGTCGTCGGTCGGCGACCGGGACCGCAGCGAGGCCGGCGGTCTGCAGAACACTTCGATGCAGATCGGCTCCTCGCTCGGCACGGCCCTGCTCGGCGCGGTGGTGATCAGCGGCCTGATAGCCGCCTTCTCCACAAACGTGGCCGAGAACCCCGACATACCGGCTTCGGTCAAGGACCGGGTCCAGGTCGAGCTCAGTTCGGGCGGCAGCTTCGTCGCCTCCGACCAGGTCCGCGCCACCGCCGAAGGGGCGGAACTGAGTGAGCCGACAACCGACCTGCTCGTGGCCGATTACGAGGATGCCCAGATCCAGGCCCTGAAGACTGCGCTGCTGTTCGCCGCCTTCCTGGCCTTGATTTCCTTTCCGGCAACCAGAAACCTTCCCGATTACCCGCTCGGGAGGCCGCAGGCTGCACCCGACGGCGACGCGGCAGCGCCCGCGTGACCGGCCCCCACCCACGGCCGGCCCGCCGACCGGCAGCGATTGGATGGGGTGGTGCAATTGACGGGCGCACGGGCGGACCGGTAAACTGACCCACGAGTCAGTAAGCTCACGTATCGGCAAGTCCGCAACTTCCTGGAGGCTCTACATGTCAGCCGAATCCGACCTACCGCTCGAAAAGACCTGGGTCTTCGAAGAAGAGCTCTGGCAGGACGGCCCGCCTCACGAACTGTTCTCCCGCATGCGGTCGGAGTGCCCCGTCCACTGGTCCGAAGGAATGTCGATGTTTCCCGAGGAGGGCGGCTACTGGTCGGTCACCACGGCCGACGGCGTCTACGACGTGAGCCGCGACTGGGAGACCTACTCGTCCGAGCGCGGGGGAATCACCGCGGTGACCGACTCGGTCTTGCCGCTCGAGCTGATGACCTCGATGTTCATCGCGATGGATCCGCCCAAGCACGACC
>JAGQUV010000040.1 GCA_020438295.1 Solirubrobacterales bacterium | reverse complement strand
AAACCCTGGTTCCTGCGTGACCAGACGCCGCCGCTGACCCGCAGCGAGATCACCCAGTTGACCGCCGAGAACCAGAAGGGGATCGAGGCACTGCGTTCGGTCGACGATGGGGTCAAATGGATCGTCGACGCGCTGCGCGAGTCCGGCAAGTTGAACGACACCTACATCATCTTCACTTCGGACAATGGGTTCTTCCTCGGCCAGCATCGCTTCAGCCGGGGCAAACTGCTCCCCTACGAACCCGCGATCAGAGTGCCGATGGTGATCCGTGGGCCCGGGATCAAGCCGGGTTCGACCAGCCGGGAGCTGGTCGCGAACCAGGACATCGCCCCGACCGTGCTGAGGCTGACCGGGGCCCGGGCGGCCAGGCGGATGGACGGGCGGGCCATGGTCCGCTTCTGGAAGAAGCCGGGCAAGCGAACGCGCCGCCCGATCCTGCTGTCCAGCTATCAGAGCGCGACCCGGCTGATCCCGGGCGACTACCCCGACGAGCCGCTCGTACCCGAGACGAAATCGGGCGGCGCCCGTCCCTCGGCCAAGGCCAAGAGCCAGAACCACATCGGTATCCGGCTCGGCCCGTACAAGTACGTCGAGTATGAGCGGGGCGCCCGGGAGCTGTACATGCTGACCCGTGATCCGGGCGAGCTGCATAACCGGATCAGGGATCCCCGCTTCTTGAAGGTCAAGCGGTACATGAACCGCGAGCTCGACCGGCTGCGGGCCTGCCGGGCGGCCGAGTGCCGGGCCGAGGCCGACCGCTGGCCACAACCGGCTCCGAACCGGTAGGCGCGGCCGGCCGGCTAGCGCGGTCGGGCCAGGAACAGGACGCGGTTCCCGGAGGGAAGGTCTTCGCTGCGGAGAACCTCGAACCGCCGCTCGAGCTCGCGCACGAAGAATTCCAGGTCGTAGTCGGGGTTCGCCCCTTCGCCCTTGTTGGCCAGCGCGTCGAACCATCGGGTCGTCGCGTTTGGGGAACTCGATGACCAGGGTCGAGCCGAGTTCGCGGACCCAGTCCAGGAAGTCGGCCACCGGGATGTTGGCCGAGATCGAGACGTGGTGGATCAGGGCGAGCGCCAGCATCAGGTCGGGTGCGCCGCGGTCGGCCAGGGTCTTCCGTTCCAGCCCGCGCCAGCCGAGCGCCGGTGAAGGGTCGGCGAGATCGGCGACCAGTGGCAGGATCCGCTCGTCCCGCTCGTCCCGCAGCGACCGGTAGAGGGCTTCGACCGTGGCGTGGTCGAAGTCGAACGCGATCACCCGGTCCGAGTTCTCGGCGGCGATCCGCGAGTAGGCGCCGTCGTTGCAGCCCATGTCCCAGGTCAGCCCGGGTTGTTCGGACGCCGTTACCTCGGCTACGAAGCCCTGTTTGCGACGGTCGTCCTCGTCGCTGTAGGTGTTGTCTTCCCGGTAGCCGCTCCAGGCGGTCTCTCCGGACTTCCAGCGCAGCCTGGAAACGAGTCTCTTCATGCTCGCCATGTGGGCTTTGACCCCCTCGGGCTTCACGGTCCGCTGTCCGGAACCGTTGCCTGCGTCGCCCGGGCCGGAGCGGTTGGCCCGCCGGTCGAGGCGGGCGTGCAGCGAAGCGTGGATGAAGACGCCCCGCCGCAGCCGGTCCCGCAGCGAGAAGACCTTGATCGCGTCGATCGGGGCGATCCCGTCGATCGAGCCGCGCAGCCAGGGGTGGAACGGCAGGTCGCGATGGGCCTGGAACATCAGCGGGTAGAGGTACAGCATGCAGAACTGGCGGTAACCGACCCACGGCCGGCCCTCCGGCAGGGTCTCGAAAGAGCCGACGTCGATGAAGACCGGGCTCGAGCCTCTGAACTGCACGTTGTACGGCGTGGCGTCCTTCAGCGACAGGCCCTCTTCGATCGCCGCGATGCCGAGGTCGAGCTGGAGCAGGGCCGCGTCGCGAAGCATCGAGAAGGTCCACTCGTACGGGTACGAGACGAACGGGATCCGCTCGTGCCGGAGCACCCGTTCGACCCCGGTCGGCAGCAGGCCACCCGGCTCGGCCGGTGAACCGGGCAGATCCAGCGAGTCCAGCCCGACTTCTTCGGTTTCGACCAGGTCGCCGGATTCGATCAGCCGATCGAGCAGCGGGCTGGACCTGAACGCGTCCCAGTCCGAGGACCCCTCCGGGCTGAGCGCCCGCAGGACGGTTTCGTCGGAGATCACGACCCGGCTGTCACGATCCCGGAACGAGCCGGGCTCCGCCCCCGCCAAGGCGGCTACTGCTCGGACGGCCGGTCGCCGGCGGGGGGTGTGGCGGCCGGCTCGGCGGGCTCGGGAACGGCCGAATCCGATGCGGTATCGGCCTTGGCGGGCGGCTCCGCGTCGGTCGCCGCCGGTTCGCCGGACTCGCTCTTTTTCCAGAACATCAGCTTGTCGAGGAAGTTCTTTCCGTAGGTCTTGAGCGCGGCGCCGATGCCGGCGATCCCGGCCAGGACCGCGGCGAGCAGCGCGCTGGCACTGCCGGGGTCAAGGTATGCGAAAAGTCTCACTGCGTCTGTTCCTCTCTGTCACCGGCCACGCCGGCGTTCGCCGGCACGCGGGCGTTCGCCGGCAGGCGGTATCGGACCGCGCGATGTTACTCGATGGTAACCAGCGGGTCGCCGCTGGCAACCGCATCGCCGACCGAGATCGGCAGTTCGGTGATCTTCCCCGCCCGGTGGGCGGTGATCTCGTTCTCCATCTTCATCGCCTCGATCACGCAGACCAGATCTCCTTCGGCCACCTCGGCTCCCGATTCGACCGCGACCTTGAAGACCGATCCCTGTAGCGGGGAGGCCAGTACCGGACCCCCGCCGCCCCCGCCGCCCGACTTGCGCTTCCGTTTCGCGGGTCGGCCGTTGCCGGCCGGGGCCGCCGCAGCGACGTCACCGGAAGGCTCGCCGATCACCTTCACGTCGAACCGCTTGCCCGAGACTTCGACCTGATAATCGCGGGCGAGCTTCTCGGGGCCGCCTTCCTCGTCGGGGGAGAGGTCCGGCCCGGCCGGAGGAGCCGTGCTCTTCAGCCACTTCTTGTCGGCGGTCAGGTCGCGGCAGGTCTCTCCGCGGTCCCACTGTTCGGTCGTGAGGATCTTGCGATGGAACGGGATCAGGGTCGAAAGCCCGCCGATCTCGTACTCGTCGAGGGCCCGGATCATCCGGCGGGTGGCTGCCCTGCGGTCGCGGTCCCAGACGATCAGCTTGGCGATCATCGGGTCGTACATCGGGGTGACTTCCGAACCGGCGACCACACCCGAATCGACCCGGACCCCGGGTCCCGAAGGCTCCCGGTACGAGGTGATCAGCCCCGGTGCCGGGGCGAAGTTCTTGTCGGCTTTCTCGGCGTTTATGCGGCACTCGATCGCGTGACCGTTCATGTTGACCTCGTCCTGGGAGATCGAGAGCTCTTCGCCGGCCGCGACCTTGATCTGCTCGCGCACGATGTCGATGCCGGTGACCATCTCGGTGACGCAGTGCTCGACCTGGACGCGGGTGTTCATCTCGAGGAAGAAGTAGTCGTCACCCGACTGCATGCCCTCGACCGTACCGGCCGAGAAGTAGCCGACCGCCCTTGCGGCCTCGGTGGCGATCTTGCCGATCCGCTCGCGCATCTCTTCGTCCACCTTCGGTCCGGGGGACTCCTCGATCAGCTTCTGGTGACGGCGCTGGACCGAACAGTCGCGTTCGCCGAGGTGGATCACGTTGCCGTGGTGGTCGGCCAGGACCTGGACTTCGACGTGGCGCGGGTCTTCCAGGTAGCGCTCGACGTAAACCCGGTCGTCGGAGAAGAACTTCTCTCCCTCGCGGGCGGCTCCCGCGTATGCCTCTTCGAGGTCATCGGCGGTGAGCGCGACGCGAAAGCCCTTGCCGCCACCCCCGCCGACCGCCTTGCAGGCAACCGGGAAGCCGGCCTCCTCGGCCTGCTTCCTTGCTTCGTCCAGGTCCGTGGCCGGCACGGTGGCGCCGGGAACGATCGGCACCCCGGCTTCGTCCATGATCTCGCGGGCCCGGGTCTTGGAGCCCATCGCATCGATCGCGCCGGCCGGAGGGCCGATGAAGACGAAGCCCGCTTCGTCGCAGGCCCGTGCGAAGTCGGCGTTCTCGGCCAGGAACCCGTAGCCCGGGTGGATCGCTTCGGCCCCGGACTCGCGGGCCGCGCCGAGGATCTTCTCTGTCGAGAGGTAGCTTTCCGCCGCGACCGGTGGCCCGATCAGAAAGGCCTCGTCGCACTCCTCCACGTGGGGTGCGTCGCGGTCGGCCTCGGAGTAGACCGCTACCGAGGTGATCTCCATCTCCTTCAGCGCCCGGGCGACACGGATGGCGATCTCGCCCCGGTTGGCGATCAGAACCTTCTTGAACATTGGCCGCAGTCTATTTGCGTCGCCGCGAACGGGGCGGCCCGCATGCGACTTCGGGTGAGCGGCCGTCGCCGACCGGGCCGACTATCCTCCACCGGACGATGATCGAGCTGCAGAGTCACTCGACCGTTTCCGACGGTCAGCTGCCACCGGCCGAGGTGGTCGAGAAGGCTGCTGAAGCAGGGGTGGACGTCCTGGCTCTGACCGATCACGACGGGGTGGCCGGGGTTCCGGCGGCAATCGAGGCCGGCCGGCGGCTCGGGGTCGAAATCGTGCCCGCGATCGAGATGTCGTCGGTGCACGAGTACGCCGAGGACCTGCACATATGCGGCTACTGGATCGACCTGGAGCAGATGGAACCGGCCTGCGAGAGGGCCCAGCAGGAGAGGATCGACCGGGCCGCCGAGATCGTCGAGAACCTGCGCGGCTTCGGTTTCGACATCACCCTCGACGACGCGAAGAGGGAAGCGGGCTCGGCCGATTCGATCGGCCGGCCGCACATCGCCCATGCGGCCGGGGCCGCCGACAACATGGGCCCGTTCTTCGAGGAGTACCTGGTCCCGGGGGCCAAGGCGTTCGTCGCCCGCAAGTGGCCGACCGCGGACCAGGCCTGCGAAGTGATCCGCGAGGCCGGTGGCGTCCCGGTCCTGGCTCACCCCTATTGGGACGTCAAGGAGCCGCAAAAGGTGGAGCGCCTGATCCGGGCGCTCGACATCGACGGGATAGAGGTCTACTACCCGTCGCACACCCGTGAGCAGACCGCGCACCTGCTGGAACTGGCCCGCGAGCTGGGGCTCGCCGCGACCGCGTCGTCCGACTACCACGGCCCGACCCACAAGACCTTTCGCCGCTTTGGTGCCTACCAGACCTACGGGTTGGGACAGCCCGAGGTCCCGGCCCGGCCCTGACCGCGGCGGGATGTGGCCGGGACCGCCCGGGCTATCGCGTGACTTACGGTTCTACCCGCCCGGGCGGGGATACGGTTCGGGCGCGACGGTCTCGAACCCGAGCGTGATCCAGTCGCGGATGCCCCCGCGGTAGAAGCCGAGGCTCGCCGGGTCGCGTCCCAGGTCGAGCAGGATCTCCACCGCGCGAGGAGTGGCGGTGCACTGTGGCCCGTTGCAGAAGAGGACGGTCATCCGCCCGGGATCGATCTCGTCGACCCGGTCCCCGATCTCGCGCCAGTGGATGGCCCTGGCCCCGGGGAGCGTGCCGCTCGCCTCCACGTACTCCGGCCTGCGGGTGTCGATCAACGCGCCGCCCGACTCGATGTGCTCGATCACTTCGAGCTCACCGAAAGTCTTCAGGCCGGGTCGCAGCTCGATCGGCTGGATTTTGCCCCACCAGGGATCGACCGCGACCCGGCCGGACTCGAGGACCTCGGGTACGCGGACGGGCGAGGAGCCCTCGGGCGCCCGCTGACGCTCGATTGGCGGAGCCATGCCTCCGTCGCCGGTTACGAGGCGACGGCGGCCGGGATCAGCTCGCGTTCCTCGAGGTAGGCCAGCAGGATCGCGGCCGACTCTTCCGGCTCGTGTTCTTCGGTGTTGACCACGATCTCGGGGTTCTCGGGGGCCTCGTAGGGATCCGAGACGCCGGTGAACTCCTTGATCTCGCCGGAGAACGCCTTGGCGTAAAGGCCCTTGACGTCACGCTCGGCGCAGGCGTCGACCGAGGCCTCGATGTAGACCTCGATGAAGCGGTCGCCCATCAGCTCGCGGGCCTCGTCGCGGATCTCCCGGTAGGGAGAGATCGCGGCGGTGATCACCGGGGTCCCGTTGCGCGAGAGCAGGTCCGCCACGAACGCGATCCGGCGGATGTTGATGTCCCGGTCCTCCTTGGAGAAGCCGAGCCCCTTCGAGAGGTTCTCGCGGACGATGTCGCCGTCGAGGATCTCGAGCTTCGAGCCGCGGGCGATCAGCTCGTCGGCGAGCAGGTGGGAGATGGTGGTCTTGCCGGCTCCGGAGAGTCCGGTGAACCAGAGGGTGAACCCTTTTTCTTCTGACATTTCTAGTTGTCCTCCTTGTAAGCGTCGATCAGGATCTGGGCGACCTCGGGGCGGGAGAATTCCGGCGGCGGCATCTCGCCGTTGCCGAGCATCTCGCGCACCTTGGTACCCGACAGGAACAGGTGGGCGTCACTGTCGTGGGGGCAGGTCTTGCCGGAGGCAAGGCCTTCGCATTCGTCACACCAGAAGGTGTGCTCGAACATCAGGGGCTCGATACCGAGCTCGTCGGTGTCGATCGTGTCAAATATCTCCTGGGCGTCATAGGTCCCGTAGTAGTCGCCGGCGCCGGCATGGTCGCGGCCCACGATGAAGTGGGTCGCACCGTAATTGCGGCGGACGATCGCGTGGAGCACGGCTTCCCGCGGCCCGGCGTAGTGCATCTTGGCCGGCTTGACGCCGAGAATGACCCGGTCGTTCGGGTAGTAGTCCTCCATCAGGACCTCGTAGCACCGCATCCGCACGTCGGCCGGGATGTCGCCCGGCTTGGTCTTGCCGATCAGCGGGTGGATGAACAGCCCGTCGCAGGTCTCCAGTGCGGCCTTGGTCAAGTACTCGTGGGCCCGGTGGATCGGGTTGCGCGTCTGGAACGCGACGATCTTCTTCCAGCCGCGGTCGGCGAAGGCCTGCTTCGACTCGGCCGGGGTCAGGTAGCGACGCATGAACGCCTCTTCGTGGTCGGGCAGCGCGTCGACCTTGATCGGTCCCGCGATGCAGCGGTTGCCTTCCGCGTGGATCGCGGCGACGCCGGGGTGCTCCAGGTCGTCGGTCCCGTATACCTCGACCGCTTCCCGGTCGACGTCCCGTTCGAAGATCTCTTCGACCGTGATGCTTCCCAGGTGCTTGCCCTCGTCCGAGTTGAGTGCCACCACGTCGCCCACTTCGCATTCCAGGTCGGTCGGCAGGGTGATCGGGATCGGCCAGTAGTCGCCGGCCGCGGTGCGCATGCTGGAGCAGACGCTGCTCCAGTCCTCGGACCCCTGGAAGCCGGTCAGCGGGGCGAAACCGCCGTTGGCGATCATCTCGAAGTCGGCGGTCTGCCGTTCGTGCAGGGTCAGGGTGAGTTCAGTCATTTTCTCGCTCGTCTGTTCTGAGGGTTGCTTGGTCGGGGAGTGTTGGAAAGGACAGCGGGCAGGGTAGCCGAGGTCAGTTGCCGCGGGCACTCCCGCGCCGCGACCGGTTCAGCGGCGCTTCAGTTGATCCCGCACTCGGTCTTGCCCGAACCGGACCACCGTCCGTCGCGGGAATCCTGCCCGGGGACCACCGGCCGGGTGCAGTGGGTGCACCCGATCGAGGGATAGCCCTGGTCATGCAGCGGGTTGTACGGGACGTTGTTTTCATTCAGGTGGTTCCAGACGTCGCGCTCGGTCCAGTCAGCCAGAGGGTTGATCTTCCAGAGGTTGAACCGCTTGTCCCAGGCGAACTTCGGGGTGCCTGCCCGGGTCTTTGAATCTTCGCGACGGATGCCGGAGACCCAGCAGTCTACGGTAGACAGCGCTTCGCGCATCGGCTCGACCTTGCGCAGCCGGCAACAGGCGTCCGGATCGCTCTTCCAGAGCCGGTCCCCGTAGCGCTCGGCCTGTTCCTGGAGGCTGATGTTGTGCCAGCGTTCGAACTCGACCCCGAACCGTTCCGCCAGCCGGTCCCTGGTTTCGTAGGTCTCCGGGAACAGCACATCGGTATCGAGGTAGAAGAACCTGGCCCGCGGGTTTATCTCGGTCGCCAGGTGGACCATCACCGAGCTCGTCTTCTGGAGCGAGCAGGCGATGTAGAGGTTCTGGCCGAACTGGTCGAACGCCCACCGCAGCACCTCGGAGGCGCCCAGCGGCTCGAGCTCGGCGGCGACCGCCTCGGCGTCGAAGCGCTGCCGGTCCTGCTCGGGTCTGGGGGTTGTCGTAGTCGGTTCCATGGATTTGCCTGTTCTGGTTGGCTGGCCGCCGGGTCGGGGGATCAGACGGCGCACTCGCCTTCGCCGCGCTCCACGACGTACGGATCGGAGCGGTTCCAGTCGATGAACTGCTGCATTGTGTCGAGTTCGAACTCGACCGGCATGGCCAGTTGCCTTACCTCATCTTCCATGCGGGCCGTACCGACCCTTTCGACGAAAGCGTTGAACACCTCCTGGTCCAGGCGCTCGGACTCATACAACCTGATCCAGCGTTCGACCGCTTCCGGCACGCGCCTGGCCGGCAACCTGACCTTGAGCCGGGCCCCGTAGATCGTTTCGCCGTCGGTGTACTTGCCGCCGAGATGGGCCACGTAGGCCGGCATGGTGCGGTCCCCGACCTTGATCGAGGCGCCGTAGAAGCCGATGTTGGCGATGTGGTGCTGGCTGCACCCGTTCGGGCAGCCGCTCATCTTGATCTTGATCTCACGGGTCAGCGGGTCGGTGATCTCCATCGCGGTCACCCGTTCCTGTACCGCCTCGTTCAGTCCCATCGAGCTGGTGATGCCCAGCTTGCAGCTGTCGGTGCCGGGGCAGCTGACCACGTCGGTGATCCGGCGGGGTCCGACCTCGCCCAGGTTCAGTTCGTTCAGGCGGAGCCAGACGTCATGGAGCGCCTCCTCCCGCACCCAGCGCAGCACGATGTTCTGCTGGACGGTCATCCGGGCGAAGCCGCCGGTGTACTCGCGCATGATCCGGCCGAGGCCCCGGAACTGCTCCGGATTCAGGTCCCCCCGGACCACCTTGACCTCGACCGCACGGAAGCCCGGCTGGCGCTGTTCGGAGGTGTTGGCCTCGAGAAAGCGGTCGAAAGCGGCCCGGTCGCCGTCGGGCGAGCCGGCCGGGTGCTTCGGCTCGGGCAGGAGGGCCCGCTCGTCGACCTCGAAGCGCATGTGGTCGATCGTGAAGTCGCGTTCGGAAACCCAGTCGCCCTCGAGCTCGCGGTCGACCATCCGCCGGAATTCATCGACGCCGACCTTGTCGACCAGCACCTTGATCCGGGCCCGGGCCCGGTTGGGCCTGAGCCAGGCCTGCCGGTCGTACACCCGCAGAACCGCTTCGGCGACCTTGAGGAATTCGCCGTCGTCGGCCGCGACGAACTCGTAGACCGTCGGGGCGACCCTGGGCATGATCGAGGTCCCGCCTCCGACCCGCAGCTCGAAGCCCTTCACCCCGTCCCTGATCCGGCTGATAAACGCGATGTCGTGGATCCCGGTGATCGCCCGGTCGGCGTCGGAGCCGGTGAACGCGGTCTTGATCTTGCGCGGCATCAGCTGAGTCGTCGGGTGGCGGACGAAGTAGCGGGTATAGGCGCCGGCGTATGCGGTCGGGTCGAAGATCTCGTCCTTCGCGATACCGGCCCAGGGGTCACCGGTCACATTGCGCACGGTGTTGCCGCAGCCTTCGCGCGAGGAGAGCCCGCTGGGTGCCAGGTCGCGCAGCATGTGGACCATCTGGTCCAGCGGCACGTGGTGGATCTGGATGTTCTGGCGGGTGGTGATGTGGCCCTTGCCCAACGGGGCGTAGGTCTCGACCACCTCGGCGAACGCGTCCATCTGCTCGGGCGTCACGCCACCGAACGGCAGCTTGACCCGGACCATCTGGACGCCGGGCTGGCGCTGGCCGTAGACGCCCTGCTTCAGCCGGAAGCCGATGAACTGGTTCTCCGGCGTCTGTCCGTCCAGGAACCGGCCGGCCTCGGTCCCGAAATCGTCGAACTCGCTTTCGATGATCGGGATCACGTGCCCGGGCACGTTCTCGTAGGTCTCGGGGTTGGTCAGCGACCCGAGCCGGCCCTTGCCGTCCTGGACCTTGCCGTCTTCCTGCTCGACGCCTTTGTCGCCCGGCTTGGCGAGCGGTTTCGGCTTGGGTTTGGCTGGGGCCGTGGTGGGCTCCATGTGGAGATTCCTCCGGGAAGGTGTTTGGGCGGAGCTGTCGGGGGCGTGGTCGGGTGGGTACCCGGTCGCAATCGTAGCAAAAGGTGTAAAACCTGACTGGATTTTAGGTATTTGATCGGGGGGGCGGCCGCCGTAGCCGTACCGGCTCGGCCGGCTACCCGGTCGCAGCTCTGGCCCGGGCCTCCAGAATGGCGGCCGCGCGACCCGGCTCTGCCACGTAGCCGTCATCCGGCTCGACAGCCCGGCCGTCGTTCAGCCAGGCTTCGATCCCGCCGGCCAGCGACGCGGCCTCGAGGCCGGCCTGCCCGAACGCTTCGGCAGCCATCAACGATCGATTGCCCACCCGGCAGTAGAACACCACTGGCCGGTCGCGGCCGATCTCATCGCGCCTCCCGGAAAGCTCTTCGAGGCCGATCCGCTCCGCGCCGGGCAGCCGGCCGGCCTCGAACTCGTGCTCGGCGCGAACGTCGATCAGCCTCGCCCCGGCCTGTACCAGCGCCGCGGCCGCGGCCGGGTCGCACTCGAGCGGGTGGGCGGGGTCGCGGTTTGCGGAGGATTCCACGGCGGGAAGCCTAACAAGGGGCATTCGGGCCGGACGTCGCCTACTCGCCGGCTGCGCTGCTTCCAGAGCCGGAACGATCACACAGAAGTACCCAGGACATCAACACGGATTCCCCCCTTAGCCATCTGGTCACGTTGTCCTGGCTCCGACAGAACGCGGGGGGTTGTGCACCGGCCCTGCTGCGGCCGATCGTCCAGTTCCCGTCCGGCTTCGCGGGCGTTTGGTCGGCTTCCTGCCCCTGCTCGTCGACATATGGGGCAAATTGAAGTGAGAAGAGGCACCCCAATGAACCGAAGGCTCCTCCGGGAGCGCCGTCAGCGTCGAGCTGCGAACTGCAACGCACCTGTTCGCCGGCAGGAACGCGCTGCAGTGCGTTCCTGCCGCTCGCCCACCAGTAGTCAGTCTCCCAGCGGCCGTTTATGCCGCCGATTCCCGCGATCGGGTTGATATAGGTGTAGTTGTACGGGAAAAGCAGCGTCTGTTCGGCCATGGGGATGACCAGCGCGGCACAGAGCAGCCCTGCCAGCGCTCCCCGGTGCCAGCTCGCAGCCAGGCCACGGCGGTTCAGATACTCCCACAGGCGCCAGCCGCCAATTCCGGCCAGGATCGCCATGGCCGGTACCACGTAGAGGTGCTGTCGCAGGCCTGAATACATGTTCGACCCGAGCACCACGCTGCCGAACGAGACAAGAACGGCCTGCTGGATGACCAGCAGCAGCGCGAGATCCCGTGGTGCGGACAGCGCCCGGGCCAACGCCCCGGCACCGCCAGTCGAGCGCCGGAAGATCGACCAGACGGTGACTCCTGCCCCGAACAGCCCCAGCACCGAGATCAGCACCGGCATCGAAGCGAACGCCCAGGTGGGCAGGTACCACCATGGCGGGTCTTCGGACACCAGCCTTCCGGCGGTCAGGGTGGCTCCAGTCCAGGGAAAATCCGCAGAACCGGAAAGGGTCTTGGTCAGGAAGTCAACGGGTTGCTCAAAAACCGATGGGTAGATCGCTACCATGGCGCCCACCCCGGCCGCGAGACCGAGCGCTATCGAACGGAAACGAACGCGATCTGGTTTGGCTGCGGTGAATCGACGCCGGGCGACGACGATCGCCGCGTACGTCACGAGCGACGCGGTCAGGGGCAACCAGAGGGCCAACCGCGTCCCGGCGGCGAAGAAGACCCCCAATCCGACCAGGGCACCGATTCCGACGCCGCGAGTCACCGATGTCCTGGAGTCCGCGCTGCCGGCAAGAGCAAGAACGAGGCCGGCTGTAAACATGGTGTAGCCGGCCGCCGCCGGGATGTCTTTCGGATTGAAGAATCCCATGCCTGTCCAGATCGGCACTGCCAGCAGTGCCGCCGCCGCCCAAAGCCCGAACTTGCGGGACCCGGTGGTCGACCAGACGGTCAGATATGCCGCCAACGCGGCGGCGACCGCCAGGAGCGCGGCCACCAGGTGCCTGACGGTCCAGGCATCCTTGGAAAAAGAGATCGAGCCCCGGGACTCGTTTCCGAGCAGACCGTTCAGCGCATGGGCGGTAGCCGAAAACGCCGGGCCGTATATGTACGGGCTCTTCGGGAAGAGGCCGGCCATAGACAAGGGGGGTAGAAACCAGCCGTCGTCGAGCCAGCCCTGGGTGCGCAGCGCCTGGGCCGGCTCATCCGTTGTGACGCCGACTTCTTTCGCGCCGACCACCAGCTGAATGGCCCCGGCGATCAGCACGACCGTGGCGACGGCCGAGATCAGATGCGACCAGGTCAGCCGCCGGAGTGTGGTCCTTGGTCGGATGTCGACCCGAAACGATGCCTGCCGGTTCCGCGGATCAGGTCACGTCTTTGCCCTCGATCAGGAACGCGACACGGACGTGGGCCCGATACTCGTCGAGGTGCTCGCCGCGTATGCCGGTCGAGACGATGTCTACCGCCCTGACGTTTCTGAGCGAATCCTGGGCCTGCTTGAGGGCCTGCTGGGCCGCGTCGTCGGTCGAAACCCTCGAGCTGCCGACCAGTTCGATTATCTTGACTACTGCCATTTCTCCTCCTGGTGTAGGGACGGTCAAGCCGCATTCTTGCGCGATCAGTTTGACCGTGCCGGCGGTATGGGCAATGGCGGGGGCTCCGGCAGTCGGCATCGGGCCACGTACGACATGACGACCCGCTCGCCACGAAGCCACCTGGTGACGTCGTCGACTCTGCGGCAGTACTCGGGGAGCCGGCCATTCTCACGCAGGCGCGCAAGTACCCAGTCCGCTCCACTCGGGTTGCGTGGTCTTGGTGGGGGAGGGCCGAGGTTGCGGAAATACGGCATGCCAAACTTAGAGCAATCCTGAAAGTAGACCGGAAGTGGATAGGAGAGCCGAGGATCCGGTGTCGCGCTGCAGAACGGGTGGACCCCGTCGGGCACCCGGTCGGCAGCCTCCCTGGTGCTGGCCCAGAAAAAGTCGGTTTCCCAGTTGCCGTTGATCCCGCCTATCCCGGCGATCGGGTTGATGTAGGTGTAGTTGTACGGAAAGAGTAGGCCTCCCTCGACTGCGGGAACGACGAGGGCGAGACACAACGCGGCCAAGACCAGACGCTGGGGAGCTTTCGAACCGAGGCGCTCTCTGGCGCTCGCGTACCGCCAGAGGTGAAAGCCACCGATGCCCGCAAGAACGGCCAGTGCGGGCACCATGAACAGGAACTGGCGGAGACCCGTGTACATCACCGAGGACAAGACGACGCTTCCGACAGCCAGCGGAAACGCCTGGAAGAGAACGAGTATGCCCGGGTACTCGGGGCGTTGAATCAGATCTCTTCCCAGGCTGTGTAGTCCCCTCAACGGTCGCCCGATCGGTCGAAACAGAAATATGACGCCTGTGGTTGCCAGCAAGAGGAGCAACAGCGGCATCGAAGCGAAGAGCCAGATCGGCAGATACCACCAGGGCGGATGCTGGGAGAGCAGGCTTCCGGCAGTCAGGGTTGTCCCCTTCCAGGCGAAGTCAGTCGAGTTGGTTACGGTATTCGTCAGGAAACTCAGGGGTTCGGCGAATACCGCCGGGTATACGAGAACTGTGGCCGCGACGCCGACCGCGAAACCGGCGGTGACGGAGACCAGCGCGATCGAATCACGGGGAAACCCTCCGAAGCGAAACCTCAGCCAGTAGAGCAGCAAGAACAGACCCAGTGAACCCGCAAGCGGAAGCCAGAGGGCGAGGCGGGTTCCGGCTCCAAAGAAGTACCCGGCCGCCACGAGGAAGAAGATCGCGGATCCTCGTGCGACCGTGACCCGGTCGTCCGGCGTTCGCCCAAACGCGAGGACCAGCCCGGCGGTGAACAGCGTGTAGCCGGTCGCCGCCGGGATGTCCTTGGGATTGAAGAAGCCCATGCCGGTCCAAATGGGGATCGCAGACAGGGCGGCCGCCGTCCAGAGGGCGAAGATCCGCGAGCCGGTTATTGCCCAGACCGAGATAGCTGCCGCCAGGATTCCGGCGATTGCCAGTAGAGCCACGACGATGTGGCGGGTGAGCCAGGCACTTTCGCTCCGGGAAACCTCTCCGGCGTCCTCGTTGGCAACAAGTCGGTTGAGACCGTGTGCCGTCGCCGAATAGGCCGGACCGTAGACGAACGGCGAGGCAGCAGCGTCGGAGCCAGGCTCTTGGTCCACCAGATACCTTGGCGGCACGTACCAGCCGGTATCGATCCAGGCCTGGGTTCTCTTGGCGTGAAGGGGCTCGTCGAAGGTGATTCCCACTCGCTGGG
Organism: Solirubrobacterales bacterium; assembly: GCA_020438295.1. Taxonomy (GTDB): domain Bacteria; phylum Actinomycetota; class Thermoleophilia; order Solirubrobacterales; family 70-9; genus 67-14. Next base: position 2,530 of record JAGQUV010000040.1, on the reverse strand, counting down.
TACCAACTGCAAGCTCGAGCATTGAGATGACGAGTACGCCGATCGCAACCGCCGCGATCAGGTGAGATCGGTTGGTTCTTCCGCGTGGCTTCCCTGCGGACAATCGGTTCTCAGGTCGGGTTTCCCGGACCGAAAGATTCCTTGGCGCTAACCCCCTCCAGCAGTGCCGTCTGCAGCCATGGAGAGGGACCGGTTTCGGCGGGCGACTGCGAGACCGCCGTATCTACGGTGAACTGTTGGACGGCGGCGGCAATCGCGGCGGCTTCGGCTTCGGTCGCGGTGCGGCGGATCGCGAGTCCCATGCTCAGAGGGGGATGTTGCCGTGCTTGCGCTTGGGCTGGGCGACCCGCTTGCTCAACAGGGTCGTCAAGGCCTTGATCAGTATCGGCCGGGTCTGCCGGGGTTCGATCACGTCGTCGATGTAGCCGCGCTCGGCCGCCGCGTACGGGTTGGCGAAGTGCGCCTTGTAGTCGGCGATCAGCTTCGCCCGGCGCTCGTCCGGCGTCGGCGACTTGGCGATGTCCTTGCGATAGATGATGTTGACCGCTCCTTCGGGGCCCATCACCGCGACCTCGGCGGTCGGCCACGCGAAGTTGAAATCGGCCAGCATGTGCTTGGACGCCATGACGTCGTAGGCGCCGCCATACGCCTTGCGGGTGACCACGGTCAGCTTCGGTACGGTCGCCTCGGTGTAGGCGTAGAGGAGCTTCGCCCCGTGACGGATGATGCCGTTCCACTCCTGGTCGGTGCCGGGCATGAATCCGGGTACATCGGTGAAGGTGAGGATCGGAATGTTGAACGCGTCACAGGTCCGCACGAACCGGGCCGCCTTCTCCGAGGACTCGATGTCGAGGACCCCGGCCTTGAACGCGGGCTGGTTTCCGACCACGCCGACCGGGTGGCCGTCGAGCCGGGAGAAGCCGCAGACGATGTTCTTGGCGAAATGCTCGTGGACCTCGAAGAACTCCTCGTCGTCGACCACCTTGGCGACGACCTGGCGCATGTCGTACGGCTTGTTCGGATCGTCGGGGACGAAGTCATCGAGTTCGGGATCCTCGCGCCCGGGATCGTCGGTGGGCGGGAAGTGCGGCGGCTGTTCCAGGTTGTTCAGCGGCAGGAAGCCCATCAGGTAGCGCACGTCTTCGAGGCAGCTCTCCTCATCGTCGGCCGCGAAGTGGGCCACGCCGGACTTGGTGTTGTGGGTCATCGCTCCGCCGAGCTCCTCGAACTCGACCTCCTCGCCGGTAACCGTCTTGATCACCTCGGGACCGGTGATGAACATGTGCGAGGTCTCCTTGACCATGAAGATGAAGTCGGTCATCGCCGGCGAATAGACTGCGCCGCCGGCGCAGGGTCCCATGATCACGCTGATCTGCGGGATCACGCCGGAACTCTGGACGTTCCGCGCGAAGACGTCGCCATAGGCGCCCAGCGAGACCACGCCCTCCTGGATCCGGGCTCCGCCGGAGTCATTGAGGCCGATTACCGGTGCTCCGACCTTTGCCGCGAGGTCCATCACCTTGCACATCTTCTCGGCCATGACCTCGCCCAGCGACCCCCCGAACACCGTGAAGTCCTGGGAGAAGACGAAGACCTTGCGGCCGTCGATCGTGCCGAACCCGGTCACCACCGCGTCACCCCACGGTCGGCGCTTGTCCATGTCGAAGTCGTGAGTCCGGTGGCGGACGAAAGTATCGAGCTCCTCGAACGAGCCCGGATCGAGCAGTTTCTCGATCCGCTCGCGGGCGGTCAACTTGCCTTTGGCGTGGTGCTTTTCAACCGCCTCCTCCGAGGCCGAATGAATCGCCTGGTCCTTCAGCTCACGCAGGTACTCGAGCTTTTCTTCGTGGGTTTCGGGACTCTTCTCGCGCATGACCCGGGCAGTCTATTTGGGTATGGCAATCCAGGCCGTGCCGGCCGGTGTCCCGTCCAGGCCCGTGCTTCGGTCCCGTCTGCGGCTGTCCCCGAGAATTGACCCACCAGACCGGCTTTCGCCGGTATCGAGGCCGCCCGGCAAAGCAGGCTGTCAACCCTGGATTGGCAGGGGCGGGTCGGCGCGATCGTCTAACGACTGGTCCGGGGGACTGGTCCGGGGCCGAATCCATACGATGTACACGTGGACGAACCCAAGATCGTAGATCGCAATCCCGGCGCTTCACAGGCCGGCCCCGACCCCGAGACACTGCGGCAGGCCTACCTGAGTCTGCTCAAGCTGGGCCTCACCGATCTGCTCGGCGTCAGGACCCAGACGATCCACTGGAACGAGAAGGGCAACCTCTTTCTTCGTCATCTGAAGGATGAGGAGCTGCGGTTCCGGGTCAACGGCATCGACTGGCCCGCCCATGGCATGACGATGGTCGGTCTCGAGCGCCTCGATGACCTCCAGAACTGCGTCGAAACGGTTGTCCGCGACAGTGTCAAGGGCGACCTGATCGAAGCCGGCACCTGGCGGGGCGGTGCGTCAATCCTGATGCGGGCGACACTGAACAGCCTCGGTGCCAACGACCGGACAGTCTGGCTCGCCGATTCG
>JAGQUV010000039.1 GCA_020438295.1 Solirubrobacterales bacterium | reverse complement strand
TCCGTCGCCGTCAATCGTGATCACCAGGTCGGCATCGGTCGCGTCGAATCCGACCGCCAGCGCCACCGACTTGCCGAAATTGCGTCGCAACCGTATCGCCCAGACCCGATCGTTGGTCTGGGCAAGCTCCTCGACCATCTCAAAGGTCTTGTCGGTCGAACCGTCGTCAACCACCAGCGTCTCCCACTCGAGGCCGAGCTTGCCGCAGGCCGCGTCGATCTCCGCGATCAGGCCGGGTAGGGCTTCACGCTCGTTCAGCGCCGGGACGATGATCGCCAGATCCATGGTTCAGGGTACCGTCGGGCAGACCGAGAACCGCGGCGTCTGGACCGCGATCTGCCAGGGGGTCGGGTTGGAGTCTTGGGGAACGTTCAGGGTCATCGGTCTCACGGATGGCAGCTCCCCGACAGTATTGGAGAATGCCGATCCGAACCGCCGGATCGTGACCGCGCCACCGGTCTTGCTGGTCAGAATGGCCCCCTTCTCCGGGATCGGTGCCGTGCTGAGGCCGTCGGGGCCGGCCTTGGCAACCGCACAACCGGTCGGCTTGTCCCCCTGATAAGGGATCAGGGTGAAGCCGTAGGCTTGGGCGATAATCGAGTCGAGCGCGATCCTGATCGGATCGGACTGGGAGGTCAGCTCAGAGGGACTGAATGCGAGGCCACCATACTTCTGTTCGGCTTCCAGGATGGTCGCTATCCCCGGGGCACTGACCAGTTCCGACAGCGGCTTGGCCGAGGGCCCCGGCAAGTATGGGAAGGCCTCACCAAGAAGCGTGGCGGCAGTGACCTCCGCCCTGACCATAGGTCCCCGGGCTCGCAACGCGTCGCCGCTGTCCTTGATGATCGCCGCGTTGGTGGCGAGGCCGGTCAGGGCGATCAGCCAGATTGCAACGAACGCGGTTCGGTTGGGGCGATAGCCGCGGGCCGCCTCGATCATGACCAGCAGGACGACGAAGGCCCCCGGGAATATGTAGCGGGACGTGCCCGGCTCACGTACGTCCGGAATCCAGCTCAGGACCTGAGAGGCGAACATGGCAAGCGCGACAGCCATCGCCACCCAGAACCAGGTGGTCAGCCGGCCGATGCTGATCCGCCAGCCGATCGCGACCACGAAAATCACGGCCAGGGTGGGTCCGGCCATCTCACCCGGCGGCAGCCAACCGCTCCCACCGAAGTTGAGGTGAAGCCCCGACAACGCGTTGAGGATTCCGCTGAGCGACTGGAAGGTCCAGGAGGGCAACAGGAATATGTAGCCCGGTTCCACGCCGCCGCGAGCGAAACCGACATCGGCGACGACAATCCACAACCGCCAGCCGAGATAGATCGCGATCGGTATCGCTACTACCCAGATCCGACTCCAGCGCCGGCGGGAGAGAAGTACCGCCGCCGTCGCCCCGACCAGGAAGGCGAGCACAACGGTGTAGGTCACGACCCCGAGACAGAGCGCCAGACAGGCGACCAAGTCACCACTTCGACTGTCACGCTCCAGGGCCAGGAGGGCGGCCATGCCGCAGGCGACCGCCAGCATGATCGTGAACCCGTTGCCCTGAAGGAGGTGCCCGGTATCGGTGCCGAAGAAGAGGAGGACCACGCAGGGAGCCAGAGCCAGGAAATCGCCGACGCGCTTGCGGGCCCAGAAGAAGAGCAGCCAGACCGAGATATAGACCGTGGCAAGGGTGAGCAGCCTGAAGATCACGTAGTTGCTGCCCAAGGTGTCCAGGATCCATGCGTAGAGCAGGTGCGAGACCAGCACCAGATGGCCGGAATGCGGCTCCAGAGCTTGGCCGAGGTCCATCTGCGGGCTGAGCGTCACCCAGGTCAGCTCATCCCCTGAGAAGGTTGAGCCCCGGGTAGCCCAGAGGCAGTAGACCAGAGAAGCCAGGGTGGCCAACCCGAGCAGGCCGAAGACCAGCCGAGGGTCTGCCTTGAACTCGATCAGGGGGTCGAGGTAGCGCCGCTTCCAGGCCTCCGGCACCGCCGGAACCAATTCGGCCGCACCCGGACCGGCCGATGACGACGCGGAAGGCGACCGGTTCTCCGGCGCGGGAAGGCTCTGGTGGTCCGAGCGACTCATCCGGTCAGGGAGACTTTCAGTTTCGCCCGAACGACTACTGCCCCGCCGGGCAGATCTTCGCCCCGGCTCGCGATACGGAGACTCTCCAGGGCGGACCGTCAACCGGGACCGGCGTGACCACCGATCGCCGTGCGCCGGCCGGGATCTCCCCCAGGTCGACGGTTTCGGTCTCGGCGAATCGGGCGATCCCGACCCGCTCCGGCCTGTCGGGCGCCACAATGACCGCCCGGCCCGGTGGCAGGGGTGACTCGTAAACCCCGTCCGGCGATCGGCCGAGCCGGCGGCAACGGCCGGTAGGCAGCCCATCTTCTGCCAGGGCGATCTTCTGGAAGCCGGCCAGCTGCCGATCGATCCTGGCCCGCTCACTCTCCGGCAGGGTCTCGATCTCGGCCGGCGAATAGTCGATCCCACCGTACGGCCGCAACGCCATCGAAGCGATTATCGACGCCGCCCCGCGCGCGGTCACCGACTCGCGACTGGGGCCTACCCTTTTCCCGATCTCTTCGTCGAAGTAGATTCCGGCGGCGGTTACACCCAGGGTCACCTCTCGGGCATCGCTTCGGGCGATCGATCCGTACTCCCGAAGCTGCGCGATATTCGAGGCGATACCGAAGACGGCTACGGCCGCCACGGCCACAAAGGCCGTTCTCGACCACCGCTTCCCGGCACACAGCTCTGCCGCGATCATGAACACGACTACTGCTCCCGGATACAGATATCGCGGATCCGAGGGGGCCCGATAACCGGCCAGCGAAGGATCGGCGGCTAGGCACTGGATGGTCCAGAGCGAGAATCCGATCGCCATGGTCACCCAGACACCGCTGCCGATCGAGCCCCGTGAAAGGCGCCAGCCGACGGCGACCAGGGCGCACGCCGCCAATGCCGGCCCGATCAGCTCATGGGGGCCCGTTGCGGTGGTTGCGGTGAAGCCGTAACCGAATCCGGTGATCGCGCTGAGGATCGCCGACAGCGAGTCGAAGATCCACTCCGGGATATGGACGACGTTGGCCAGATCGAGGGTGCCGCCGCGGGACTCGGTCGAAGCGAGCTCGATCCAGATACGCCATCCGCCATAGAGCAGCAGCGGGACAGCCGGGATCCAGAGACGTCTCCAGCTTCTCGAAATCAGTATGGCGAGACCGACACCGGCGACGAACGGAAGCGCGACCGTGTAAGTGGCGACGCCACAGACCAGCAGAGCACAGGCGAGCAGATCGCCTTTCAGGTCGCGACGGTCGAGAGCCAGAAGTGCCGCGATCCCACAGGCGACCGAAAACAGGATCGTGAAGCCGTTGCCCTGGATCACGTGAAGCGAATCGGAACCGAAGAAGAGCAGCAGAACGCTCGGTATCAGTGCCACCGCGGCACCCGTTCGGCGCTTGACGTAGCGGTAGAGCAGCACCGAAACCAGGGCCATGGAGATCACAGTGAGCAGCCGGTAGGGCCAGTAGGTGAGGCCCACCGTTTCCAGCATCAGCTTGTAGATCGCGCGCGGGATCAGCTGGAGGTGTCCGGCATGAGCCTGAAGTGCCGTCCCCAGGTCCATGCCCGGCGAAGCCACCACCCAGATGATCTCGTCGCCGGTGAAGGTGGCGCCCCGTCCCAGGCGCATCGTGATCACGGCGGAAGCAGCGATAGCGGCGCCCAGGATGAACGGCGCGAAGCGCGCCAGTGGGGTTTCGAAACCGGGCTCGTCCCGGTCTGTTTCGCTCAACTCTTCTCCGGCCTGCATAGCTTCAGTCCCGGCCGTGTGAACGAGATTCTCCACGGCGGATCTACCAGCGGCTCCGCCGTGGCCAGGTTCCGAACGGCCCGCGGCGGAATCCGTCCGAGATCGACGGTCGCGGCGTCGGCAAAACGGCCGAGGCTGATACTGCCCCCCATGCGGCCGGTTTCAAGGATCACCCGACCGGCCGGGAGTACGGACTCGAACGATCCATCGCCTGACTTCTCGACGACGGCGCAGTGACCGGTCGGTCGGCCTCCGGCGGTCAGAGAAATACCGAAGTAGCCGGCGAGCAGAGAGTCGGTCTCGGCCCGGTCGCTTTCGGGCAGGGCAAGCAACTCGTCGGTCGTCAGGCTGATGCCACCGAACGGCCGGCTGGCCATGGCGGCGTTGAGCTCGTCGAAGGTCGGCCCGATGACCGGCTCGGTGATTGGATCGACGGGCCGACCGCGCGATTCGTCGAGGTAGACGCCGTAGGTCGAAATGGTCCTCTGGTAGCCGGCGGAGTCGAGCCGGTACTGCTTGGAGTATTCGATGATCTGGTTGAAGTTCGTGGCCAGCCCGAACAGTGCAACCAGGACGAACGCCACGAGGGCCGGCCTGGGCCAGGCCTTTCCGGCGCAGAGCTCGGCTCCGATCATGAAGACGACGATCGCACCGGGATACAGATACCGCGTATCGTCCGCCGACCTGAAATCGGGAAATGCCGGATCGGACGCAAGGCACTGGATCGACCAGAGCGTTGCGCCGATCGCGAGCGTGACCCAGATTCCCCTGCCGATCGAACCACGGCTGAGTCTCCAGACCAGTGCGGCAATGAACAGGACCGCCAGAACCGGGCCGATCAGATCGTCGGGGCCCGATGCCGAGGTTTCCGCGAATCCGTATCCAAGGCCGGTGATCGCACTGAGGATCGACGAAAGCGCATCGAAAATCCAGGCCGGAATCCTGACGAAGTTCTCCGTATGGAGCGTACCGCCCCAGCTGCTCGGGCCGGTCGTGCCGAGCCATATCTTCCAGCCCCCGTAGAGCACGACAGGTACGAGCGGTACCCAGAGCCGCTTCCATTCCCGACCGATCAGCAGGTAGACGCCGGCACCGGCGACGAAAGGAAGCGCATTGGTGTAGGTCGAAAGGCCCAGGACGAGCAGCAGACAGGCCCCCACGTCGCCACGGCGGTCATCGCGTTCCAACGCCAGCAGGGCGCCGATTCCGCAGGCAATCGAAAGCAGAATGGTGAAGCCGTTGCCCCGGATCAGGTGAAGAGCATCGGATCCGAAGAAGAGCATGATGATCGCCGCAATCAACGCGATCACCGGCCCGACCCGCCGGCTCAGATAGCGGTAAAAGAGGGTCACGGTGAGGGCCAGGGCGACGACCGTGAGTAGCCGGTACCAGACGTAGTCGGTGCCGAAGGCTTCGAGCAGCACCTTGTAGACGACCCTGGGAACCAGCTGCAGGTGTCCCGTGCTGGTCAGGAAGGCGGTCTTGAGGTCCATCCCGGGAGACGAGATGACCCAGAACCACTCATCCGGTGTGAAGGTCATGTTCCGGCCTTCACGGAAGGCGACAGCGGCGGCGATCGCGATGGCCAGCGCGAGGATGAGCGGAGCGAAGCGGGCAACCCCCTGCTCGAATCTGGTCACCTTGCCGGTTCGCATTCGTCGTAGCGTAGGGGCTGGGGAAGTGCAGTTGCGGTGACCAAGCTGCCGGTAGGCGTTCCGTCAATGCCTCCGGGTCCGCCAACCCGTAGATTCCGACCAAGCCTATGTGGAACGGAAAAACAGTCTCAGTAGTCCTGATGACCTACGCCGAGCGCGACTCGATCCGGAAAGTCATTCGGGACTTCGAAGAAACCGGGGTTGTCGATGAGGTCCTGGTGATCAACAACAACGCCGAGACGGGAACCAGCGAGGAGGTCGGAAAGACCGGGGCCCGGGAGGTACTGGAGACCCGACAGGGATACGGCTACGCCATCCGCCGGGGTCTGCGGGATTCAACCGGTGATCTGGTCGTGCTCGCCGAACCGGACGGGACTTTCCTTGCCGACGACATCATCAAACTGCTGGCCTTTTCGGATGAGTGCGAGGTCGTCCTCGGCACCCGGACCACCCGGGAGATGATCTGGGAAGGCGCCAATATGGACTGGTTCCTCAAGTGGGGGAACTGGGCGGTGGCCAAGTTCGTCGAGGTTTCCTTCAACACCAGTCACCTCAGCGATATCGGCTGCACCTATCGGCTTCTGGATCGCAACACGGCCAACCGCTTTGCCGAAGAGATGACGGTCGGCGGAAGCCATGCCGGGCCGGAGATGTTGATGCTGACGATCGCATCCGGGGCCAAGTTCGTCGAGATCCCGGTCAACTACCTTCCCCGCGTTGGCACCTCGTCGGTGACCGGCAACCGGATCACCGCTTTTTTCTTGGGCCTCCGGATGATTGCCCTGATCCTGCGTTTCCGTTTGGGTCGCGCTCGAACGTCGTAACCACCAGATCCTGGGCTCCCGGGAAGACCTCCTGCTCAGTGATGCGCCAACCGGGCGGCACTTCGAGCGGGTTGTCCACGTCACGTTGGAGCGGGAATCCCCGATCGCTCACCCAGTCGGGGTCGACAACGGTGACAACCTGAACCGGGCCCTCTTTCGAGAACGCCCGGTCGACGTCCAGCTGGGGATCCGGCTTGAGGAAGATCTTCTGAATGAAATCTGGTTCATCACGCGACGCGCCCGGACTGTAACGCTCGATCGACGGAGGAAGGTAGATGCTCAGGCTGGTTGTCGGCGCCGGGGTCAGATGCCCTGCATCGAGCACGACATCACCGTCACCGGCGATCGACTCGATGTAGTCGGCCACGCCCTTGTAGTCGAGGGAGATCTTGGATGCGTCGGTCGTGCGGACCGCCCCGAGGCCGAATCCGGCCACCAGCAGCGCAAGCAGTCCCACACCCAGGATCGGACCGTTCAGGGCAAGTAGTCCGCCGAGCAGGAACGGCAGGCCGGCCCATGTGGCACTGAGGTTGCGGCCTCCGAAGACGTTCGAGTCGAAGATCAGCAGGACCGCCTCGCCGGCGAGCGTGGAAAGGCTGATAACCAGCGCAAGTGCCAGCCCGCGGTCGATCGCCCCGGTCAGCGTCCAGCCGACTTTCCCGGTGAGTCCCCGATACAGCGCACCGACGCCGGCCGCAATCGAAGCGATGGTGATCAGCCAGACGTCGACCCGCCCGGAGATCTCCCAGTTCCAGACACTCGCCTGGTAGAAGAGCATCTGCTCGACCGCGACCAGTTTGGCGTGCAGACCGTAACCCTGGATCGCCTCGGTGATCGGAGTCGTGATTGAACTGTTGTCGGCCACGAAGCCGGGAAACCAGGGCAAGAAGAAGCAGGCCGCTCCGATATTGGCGAGCAGTGCCGCACGCCGTGCCCGCGGGTGGGCCCAGAGCAGCCAGAGAAACTGCCCGATCAAGACGAAGACCATCGTGTAGTGGCTGTAGATCGCCAGGCCGCTGAACACGGCATAGAGAAACCACCAGCCCCAATGGCGGCGTTCGATGGCGACCAGCATGAACAGCGTTGATGCGAACAGCATCAGGATGCCCAGCGAATAGGCCCTTCCAATAGCCGAATAGGCGATGAAAAACGGACTGAAAGTGACGATTGCGGTGGCCGCCAGGGCGCCGTAGCGGCCGACCATTTTCACTCCCAGCGCGTAGACGACGGGAATCGAGGCGACGCCGGCAATCAGCGCCGGAAGTCGCACCAGGGCCGGGTCGCTTCCAAGCTTGGTGGATAGCCAGGCAAGCACGAAGTAAAACGGCGGCGTGATCTCGGAGTCCGAATACACGCGGCTGATGACTTCTCCAAGGCTGTTGCCCTTGACGATCCAGATGGTCGAAAGCTCGTCACCGAACATCGAGGCCCCGAAGGCTTTGATCCGGAAGGCCGTGCCGATCACGGTCAGGACGGCGACGAGACACCAGGCCCATTTCGGAGTGGCAAGCAGACTTCCGACTCGGACCCGAGCCGGTTTCGATTCCTTCACTGGTGTGATTCTGTCAACATTCCCGACCGATGAGCTCCCCGAAAATGCCCGCCTACGCCAGGGGCAGCCAGTGAAGGTAACCGGCGAGCGGGTGGTCACTTCAGAGGGCGGCTTCAACCCGACCTGGCAGCGACATGTGGCTGCCTACCGGCTTACCGAGCCGATGCTCGGCCCCGGCAAGTTGCTCGACCTCGGTTGTGGCGTCGGCCACAGCTATCAGCTGCTGGAGCCCCGCGAGACGATCGGGCTCGACATCGACCCCGCAACCCTGGAAGGCCAGAATCGCGCCACCGTGGTCTCCGACATGCGCAATCTGCCATTCGACGATGGTGCTTTCGGTTCCGTGCTTTCGGTCCATTCGCTCGAGCATGTGCCAGATCCCGAGCGGGTTCTTGCCGAGGTCGCGCGGGTTCTCGACGACGACGGCCGCGCCGTGTTCGTTACACCCAATCGACTCACGTTCGGACGGCCTGACGAGATCATCGACCCCTTCCACTACGTCGAGTTCGATCCCCGGCAACTCGCCAGGCTCTGCCAGGGGTTCTTCGCTCAGGTCGAGGTTCTCGGCCTTTTCGGATCGCCCGAATACATGGAGATCTTTGAGGACGAACGCGAGACCCTGGACCGCCTGCTCCGGCTCGATCCGCTGCGTCTTCGCCGCCTGGCCAGCATGAGGATGCGGCAGCGCCTCTATGACCTCCTGCTCGGGCGGTTCCGCAAAGACGACGACCCGCGTGCCGATGCGATTGCTTCCGAGGATTTCCACCTTGGCCGGCAGGAACTCGACGACTCTCTGGACGTCATCGCGGTCTGCCGGGATCCGCGGCGAAAATGACGGCACCGGACTGGTCCGGACAACGCGCCACACGCTGTGTCTGGTGCGGGTCGTCGTTTGAGTCGGCTGGGGTCCGGCGCCGGTACGGCAGGGCGATCTGTGGTCACTGCGGCTCGGGGACGACCGATCCGGTACCCACCGCCGAATCACTCGATGCGGCCTACGGTGACTGGTACTGGCCGGAGGCCGGGCAGAGATTCAGCCTGGTCGGTGACCGGTTGCTGCGCTTCTCCCGGGCGTCGATGGCGAGCCGGATAGACAGGGTGGCACCGGCCGGCCGCATTCTCGACGTGGGAGCCGGCGAAGGTACCCTGATCAATGCGCTGGCTGCCCGGGGCCGTGAGGTCCGCGGGCTGGAAAGGAACTCCGGCCACGCCTCGATCGAGAACCGCGAAATCCACGAGATCGGAGAGGACGGCGGGTTCGCCGGGATCGTCCTCTGGCACTCGCTGGAACACATGGGCGCACCCCGACAGATAGTCACCGAGGCGGCCCGCCTGCTGGAACCGGGTGGGGTGATCTTCATCGCGGTACCCAATCTCGCCAGCCTTCAAGCGGCGACCTTCGGCGATCTGTGGCTGCACCTCGACCTGCCCCGTCACCTGTTTCACCCGACTTCAAGAGCCCTTCAGGCCGGCCTCGGCGAGATTGGGTTCGAGATAACCAGGGTATCGCCGACCAGAGCCGGCCAGCTTGTTATCGGCTGGCTCGACGGGATGGTCGCAAGGCTTCCGGGCCAACTCAACCTCTACCATTCGCTCAGGCGCCGTTTGGCCCGCCGGGTGGAGGTCGGCGCCGGCAAGCGGGCCGCCGCTATTGCGGCCGGCGTGATCTTGTTGCCCTTCGCCGTGCTGGCCGCCGGAATCGAAATCGTCAGCGGCAGGCCGGGCACAATTTACGTGGAGGCGCGCCGTGTCTGAGAAGGTCGGAAAGAAAGTAGTAGTGGTCATGCCGGCCCGGCAGGCGGCGGCGACGCTCAAACGTACCTTCGGCGAGATCCCACAGGACGAGGTCGACGAGATCATTCTGGTCGACGACTCCTCGACGGATGAAACCGTGGAACTGGCGCGTGAGCTGCCGCTGACCCTGATCTGGCATCCGCACCAGGTGGGCTACGGCGGTAACCAGAAGACCTGCTACCTCGAGGCCCTGAGACGGGACGCCGATGTAATCGTGATGCTCCACCCGGACGGCCAGTACGAGCCGAGCCTGATCCCGAGCATGGTCGATCCAATCGTAAGGGGCGAAGCTGACCTGGTGCTGGGCTCGAGGCTGATGGTTCCCGAATGGGCGCTGGAGGCCGGCATGCCGAAGTGGAAATACTTCGCCAACCGGTTCCTGACGATCATCGAGAACCGGATCATGGGAACCGATCTGAGTGAAGCTCACACCGGCTATCGCGCCTACTCGAGGGAGCTGCTGCTCAAGGTGCCCTTCCTCCGCAACTCGCTCGACTTCGTCTTCGACTCGGAGGTTCTCATGCAGGCTTCCCACATGGGCTTTCGGATCGAAGAGGTTCCGGCGCGGTGTCGCTACTTCGACGAGGCCTCTTCAGTCGGCTTCCAGACCGGAGTCGTCTACGGGCTCAAGACCCTCTGGGCCGGATTCCGCCTGATCCTGCACCGCAGCAACGTCCTGCCGTCCCGCAAGTTCAAGGTCTAGTAGGGCTCCAGTTCGACGACGGTCAGACCATCGGGCGAGCTCTCGACCGGCTTGAGCCGGTAGTTGCGACTGATCCAGGCGAGCGCCTCGACCTGAATGGTCTGTAGGCCGGTTTCCTCCGCGATCGGCTCGGGCTCTGCCAGCGCTGCCTCGGGATCCCGGGACAGCCTTCTGACCGCCGCGATCGCGTCGGCATCCACCAGCATCCGGTCACCGGCCTCGAGCGACTCGGCCGCTTCCCGGATTTCGGGCCTGTGAGGTCCTGGGACCCAGCTCGCCTCCTTGGCATCGGTGATGCGCAGCTGGTTGGCGCGGCCGGCCCGGGCGAGGATCTCGTTGTCGAGGTCGGGTTCGGTCACCACCGGTACAGCCCCCGTGTTCGGAAAGAAGCGCTCGATCAGACGCTGACCGGACGCCGCAGACCGCCTGATCGGCGGTGGATTCCATATTCGGTGCAGACCGTCCCGGACCGACTCGCCACCCGGTAGCGAGTAGGCCAGCAGGGAGTTCTGGCCGCGATCGCCGGCGGCCGGCCACACCGAGGCGAGCGTCAGTGCTGCCAGTGCAAGGCCGGACGAGAGTGCGGCGATCCGGGTGCGTCCGGAAAGGCCGACCGACCGGTCTAGCGCCAATCCGAGCCATATGGTCAGGATCATCAGGGCAGGCAGACAGACGTAGGTGAGGACATGGTCGAGCGACCGGTTGTCGAAGTAGCTGAACAGGGCCATGCCGTAAGCGGTGAGCCCGGTCAGGGCGAGGAACGCGGGGCGTCGGGCGCCTGTGAAGTCGCGCCGTGACCCGGTCAGGAACGCGATCAGTATCGCTGACACGACGTAGGAGCCGAAAACCGCCAGAGACGGTGACCAGGGCGAGATGTCGTAGGTCAGATCTCCGATGTCGCCGGCCAGGAACTCGCGCAGGTAGGTCAGGTAGAGACCCCAGTCGGGCAACGAACCGGTTGCGGCCAGCGTGATCAGGGCAAAGAGAACCTGAGCCGCGACCCAGGCCGCGACCACCGACGCGCACGCCATGACCAGCCAGCGAAGCCGCGAAGCCGCCGGCACCCAAGTGGCACCGATGGCGATCAGTCCGGCCGCCGTGGCCGAAACGTAGATGAAGCCCTCCAGCGCCCAGATCGAAGAAACGCCGACGACGGCCAGGGCCACCAACCTCATCGCCGGCCAGCTTTGCGGCCAGCGGGCTCCGGCGACGACCGGTGCGATCAGGAGGACCGGAAGGCCGAACCGGATGGCGCCATGCTGAAGCAGGGCTCCGATCGGATACTCGAGCCCCCATGCGAGGGTGATGACCGCGACCGCCATCGCCGCGGCGGCGAGCGTCCGGGCAATTCCCGCGATACGCAGAATTCCGTAGGCGATTGCGAACATGATCGCCGACAGGATTCCTTCGAAGAACCCGAGAGTGAGGTAGCCGATCGGTGCGATCTCAAAGAAGGCTGCTACCAGGTAGACAGAACCGATGCCGTACTGCGAAACAGTGTCTACGAGCAGTGCCGAGCCGTCGAGAATTTGACTTGCCGCACCGACAAAGAGCGACTGGTGGAACTGGGTCACGTAATTGCGGAACGCGACCGCGAAATCGCCCGATCCCGGCTCGTAGATCAGCATGTCCGGCACCGCCAGGGCGATCAGCAAGATGATCAAAATGTCGATGCCGATACCCCAGCGACCGGGTACCGGCCGGGGCCTGTTTCGCGCGTAGGCCCAGATGATCAGGCCCGATGCGGCCAGGGCCGCAATCAGGAACGGGAGGTCCAGGTGGCCTAGTTCGACGACCGACAAGATGGCCGCCGCGGCCGCCGCGGCCGCAGCCGCTCCCAGCGGGACCCGGGCAGAGACGAAGAAGCGGGCCGGGGTCCAGTCATGGGATCGCATCGCGGCGAACAGGGTTGCCGCGGCGATCACCGACCAGACCAGACCGAGAGCAAGAGTCGCCTTGATGCCGTCCCCCCAGGGCAGCGAGGCCGAGTGGCGGACCAACAGCAAACCGAATCCAAGAGGGACGGCCAGGGCCGACGCCAGACCGGTCAGGCACTCTCCGTTCGAACCCGATCTGATCCGGCCGGCAACCCATCGGGCCAGCAGGTAAGAGACCGGAGTCACCACCAATATCGCGAACAGATACAGCGCCGTTTCGGCACCCTGCTTGTGCGGGGCAAGCGGCGCCTGAAGCACGGTGTATTCCGTGTTCATCAGTACGATTGGCATCGCGACCGTGAAAATCGCGACCGCGAAACACGTCGCCAAGACGGTACAAGCAAGCAGATCGCGATCGGCCTCGATCTGATCGGTAGCCGGGCCGCCGTTAGCCATCCGGCGG
The DNA here is from genome assembly GCA_020438295.1 of Solirubrobacterales bacterium. Classification (GTDB taxonomy): domain Bacteria; phylum Actinomycetota; class Thermoleophilia; order Solirubrobacterales; family 70-9; genus 67-14. The sequence continues at coordinate 4,412 of JAGQUV010000039.1, read as the reverse complement.
ATCGTAGCGGAGGAAAGATTCATCGAGAGGAGCTGGGCTGGCTGAGAGCGCGACAATGGAGGGGATCGACCGACGGGCTCGCAAGGTCCTGCCTCCGCCCGCCGGACACCCCCGATTCCAGCTGTTCGACTCGATTCGCGCCTTTGCGGCAATCTCTGTCCTGTTGGTTCATGTCGGCATAGCCAGCGGCGGATTCACTCCCTGGTACAAGCAGCTCTTCGCCCATCTCGACATCGGGGTGCCATTCTTCTTCCTGCTTTCCGGCTTCCTGCTGTACCGACCGATGTTGGCCTCGCGGGTGATCGATCTACCTCGACAGGCCAGATCGGCCTACGCGCGCAATCGCTTCTTCAGGATCTTTCCCGCATACTGGGTCGCGCTCACCGTGGCGGCTATCGTGCCGGGCTTCTACGGCGCCTTCACCGGCAACTGGTGGGTCTACTACGGACTGCTCCAGCAGTGGCCCGTCTACACCCGCGAAGGAGCGTGCGCCGGCGTTGGGCAGGTGGACTGTGGGCTGCCTCCGGTGTGGAGTCTCAGCATCGAGATTCTGTTCTACCTGGTCCTGCCGTTCTTCGCCATGGCAATGGCCGGCCTGTACCGGCTGCTCAAGGGCCGGCTGTGGGTCGTCACCGAACTCTCGGTTCTGGCGGTGCTCGCCGTGATCTCCTTTTTCATTCAGAGGCGACTGCCGGCCGACGATGCCGGCCTCTGGCTCTTCTTCTCCCCGCTGGGGAGGGCCTACTGGTTCGGGCTGGGAATGGGACTTGCGGTGATCTCGGTGCGGGTTCAGCAGCGAGGCTCGGAACCGGCGGCCGTCAGGTGGATCGGCTCCCGGGCGAACATGTGGTGGATCCTGGCCGCGGCGATCTACGTCTTCACGGCGATCGTGATCCTGTCGCCCTTTCCGTCGCTGGCGGCACCGGTGATTCCCCAGACCCCGTACCTGCTGTCTTATGGACTGTTCGGTCTGGTTGCAGCGCTGGTGCTGTTGCCTGCGGTCTTCGGCGCCGATCGGGGCGGCTTCGTGAGGAAGCTGCTTGCCCACCCGGTGCTGGTCTGGCTGGGCCTGATCTCCTACGGCATCTTCCTGTGGCACTACCCGGTAATGCAGGGTCTGGTCGACCTCGGCGCACTCGACCTGTTCCCCTCGCTTCAGTTCCCGACCCTCGCGGCGCTCACCCTTGCCATCACGATCGTACCTGCGGCGCTGAGCTTCTACCTGGTCGAAAGACCGCTGCTCGCCTGGTCGCGTCGTCGCGGCCGGGCCCGTACCGACTGAGGCTCAGAGTTCCTCGGCGATCCTCGGCGCCTCACGACCAAAGACGCGAATCGCCATGACGCAGGCGCCGAGGTAGATCACCACCGCGGGAATCAGGTGGACCCAGCCACCGGCGGCGGCGACCGCCCCCGGGGCTTCGGGGTCGATGATCCAGACGCGAGCCTGTTCGAAAATCGGCGTGAGCGGGTTGATGAACGCGAGGTCGTGGTACTTGGACGGCAGCGATTCGATCGGATAGAGCACCGGCGTCGCGTAGAACAGCATCGTCGTCGCGACCGTCCAGATGATCAAGAGGTCCCGGTAACGCACGTACAGGGAGGAGAGCAGCATGGCCACTGCAATGGTGAGGATGAGCATGGCCGCGACCACAACCGGGAAGAGAAGCCAGGTCCACATCGGGCTGATTCCGAAAGCGATCATGAAGATGGACACGGCGATCATGTTGAGTCCGAGGTTGAACGTGCCGGTGAGCACGACCGCAAGGGGAATCACCAGACGAGGGAACTGGGTCTTCCTGACCACCGCTTCCTGGCTCACCACCGAAGTCACCGAAGCCAGGGTCGACTCGGAAAAGAAGCCGAACAACACGATGTTGAACAGCAGCAGCACCGGATAGTCGTTGACTTGGGATCCGATCCTGAAGACTTGCGTGAACACGAACAGCAGGACCGCGAAAAGCAGGAAGGGGCGAAGCAGCGACCACAGGTAGCCGAGCGCGGTGTTGAAGTAGACCTTGCGGAAATCGGTGACCGCGATCAGGAAGAGCAGGTCGAAGAAGCGCCTGACGCCTCCGGCCGTCGCGCTGGGACCGGTGACCCGGCGGAGCTCCGGTCCGTCGCCGTCGGCAGCCACGTCAGTCGACCAACCCGACTTCGATTTCGCCGTCCGGCGTGAACACGCCGGCCGCGTCGTCGACCCCGTAGACCACGAAGTCGACAAGCCTCATAGCGGCCATGGGGAAATCGAAATGGTTGACTTCGCGGGCCACGAAACAGCCCACCGTGTAGCGGCCTTTGGTCAGCTTGTTCTCGAAGGTAGCATTGACCGTGAACCGGGTACCGGGCTCCAGGGTCAGATCTTCGTCTGGCCCGAACAGCGGCTCGGTGCCGCCGAACGCACGCACGCCGTCCTCATTGGTGAAGAGCAGGCCGACGATCGGCCGCGGGATCGTCTGTCTGGCCTCCAGTACCGCCTCGACGTTGATCGGCTGACCGACTTCCAGGTTCTGGATGGTATCGCCGGCGTCGCTCTTGAGCGAACCCTCTACAAGGTGCACATAGGTCTCTTCGCCCGGATCGCGGGTCACAGGCCGACCACGCTCCTCGTCGAAGTTCATGCGCAGGTACCGTCGGCCGACCTCCTCCGGATCGCCGATGTGACGGACCGTTCCCTCCTCGATCAGAAGAGCCCGATCGCAAAAGGTTTCGACACTGGCCATGTCGTGGGTTACCAGGATGATCGTCTTGCCCTGGTCTTTCAGGTTGTGGAAGACGTCCGAGCACTTCTGCTGGAACGAAGCGTCGCCCACGGCCAGTACCTCGTCGATCAGCAAGACGTCGGCATCCGCCTGGATCATCGCCGCGAAAGCGAGCCTTACGAGCATGCCGGACGAGTAGTTCTTCAGCTTCAGTTCCGCGAAAGGCTCGAGTTCGGCAAAACCGATCACCGCATCGACCCGCGATCTTGCGTCCCGGGGCGTCAGTCCCATCATCACGCCGTTTAGAACGATGTTCTCCCGTGCGTTCAGCTCTGGGTCGAAACCGACCCCGAGTTCGATGAAAGGCGCCATTCGGCCGGCCAGATGAACGTCGCCGGAATCGGAACGGTAGATGCTCGAAATGATCTTGAGCAGCGTGCTCTTACCTGAGCCGTTACGACCGACGATGCCGAAGAACTCGCCCTTTCTGACCTCGAAGGAAACCCCTCCAAGCGCCTCGAGAGTGCGGAATTCGATCCGGCGAAACGGATGGAGAGCCAGTTCCTTGAGGCTTGAGACCTTCTGGTCGGGAATACTGAATGACTTCCTGAGATCACGGACCGACACCGCCACTGGAGCGTCGGAGGAGATCCGACTTGGTGGAAGTCCGCTCATCTCAGCACCGCTCCAGCAGCTGCGAGATCTGCCTCATGGTTTCCGCGTCGAATGTCTCGTCCCAGCCACGGCTCCACTCTACGGACGCGGCCCGGATCCGGGCTTCGCCGTCGGCGCACTCGCCGACCGTCTCGCGAAGAGCGGCAACCATGGGACCGACTCCGGGGTCAACCGCCCTGATGTTGCTTGAGATGGCCGCCATCGAGGCGGCGGTCTTGGTCTCGAAGGTATTGGTCACGGTCAGCATGCCGGCCGATGCCATCTCGATCGGGACCAGGCTGGGGTGCGGCGCATACATCAACGCCAAGCCGACGTCATAACCGGCGAGCAGTTCGCCGTATCCCGTCTGCGACTGACGCGGACTGAGGTTGAGCGAGTGACCCCGGCCGAGTGGGACCGCGGCCGGGCCACCCACTGAACCCACGCCATCAAGCGTCCAGTTCGAATCGAACACGCCTTCTGCGCAGGCCCGGCGAATCACCAGCAGGCCGAGTTCGAACATGTTGCGAGCGGCGTGTGCCTCCGGGCGGGCGTAGAAGAGCAGCTTACGATGACTGCGGCCGGCGATTTCGGCGGCACTCGGAGGATCCACGGCGGTGATCGCGTTCTGAAAGCTGAAAGAGGCCGCCCCTTCGGCATCTTCCTCGAAGACCCCGTATCGCCGGGACCGGAAGAAGTCGCGCAAGATCCCCGTGGAAAAAAGCGCGTGATGCGGCAAACGGTAGGAGTCCTGGGCCAGCGCCGCCCAGGACCCGGGCGGCACGGTCAGCGGCTCGTATTCCTGGATCAGGTAGAGGAATCGATCGCGATTGGTTTGTGCGACCAGCCGCTCCGCGATGTGAGCGGTCCACCAGGTGGTGGCCACGAAGCGGTCCCGGGGACTGAATTCGATCAGGGAAGGGCCGTCTCGTCCGAACTCGACCTCGACCGTTTCAAAGATCCTCGCGAGGCCCGCGTAGCTTTCGATCCGGGCTCGCCAGTCGTCCTCGAGCGTGCGGTTGGGGTCTACCGTGATTATCCTGACCCGGTGCCCGGATT